>JARBTX010000158.1 GCA_029239975.1 Anaerocolumna sp. | reverse complement strand
TATTGCAGTAATTACGCCGATAAAAGTAATCAAATTAGAATAATCTACATGAAATCTATCTAAAGAGCTTTAACATGGAGTTCCATAGATAGATTTTCTGATATTATTGTTATTGTGTGGTGGAAAATATGGAAGTATTTAATCAACTGACAACTTTAAAAGATCAATATCCTAGAATTACAGTTGCATTAGGAACTTTTGATGGCGTACACATTGGTCATCAAAAAGTAATCTCACGCTCTGTAGAATTATCCAGGCAGCTACATGGTACAAGTGTAGTTTTTACTTTCAGTAATCATCCTTTATCTATAATTGCTCCTGAAAGATGTCCCTTACAAATAATCACACAGGATGATAAAGCTGAATTAATTGAGAAACTTGGTGTAGACGTTTTATTAAATATACCTTTTACAGCAGAATTTCTACAATTATCAGCATCACAGTTTATTCATTTATTATTAGAGAATTTAAATCCAAAACATATCTTAATTGGCCCAAACTATTCTTTTGGTTATAAACGTAGTGGTACGCCAGAACTATTGCAAAAATCAGGATTACAATATGGATTTAAGACCGAAGTTAGCCCTACGGTATATATGAATGACACTATGGTTAGTAGCACGCTAATACGTCAAATGATTACCAGTGGCAAGGTTGATCAAGCTGCAAATCTTTTGGGTAGATTAGTAACATTAAAAGGTACTGTCATTCATGGCGCTAAACGCGGTCGCTTATTAGGCTATCCAACAATTAATCTAAATGTTGCTTCTGGCCTGGTTATTCCCCAGAATGGAGTATATGCAGTTCAAATTACACTTCATAATACTCGCTATAATGGTATCGCAAATATTGGCACAAATCCTACTTTCAATGATATCGGGCGCCGTGTTGAAGTACATATTTTGGATTTCTCTGGAAATTTATATGGCGAACCGGTTACGGTAAGTTTCTTAAAACATATTCGTAATGAGCATACCTTTTCAGATTCAGAGGGGCTTAAGTTACAAATAGCAAGGGATATAGACATAGCCCAAAAATATTTTTCATAAGCCTTCTAATTGAAGAGATACTTATTATTTACAATTATGATCATCTATGATAAAATATATTCTGTTGGTGATTGATTAATAATCATTCATTGATAATAACCATAGCGAGGATGTTCGATTCTCCAACGATTGTCTTGGCTAATGGGGATCATTTATAAAAAGGAGGTGCCCACTTTGTTAACACCAGAATTAAAACAATCTTTGATTGAAAAATACCGTACGCATGAAGCTGATACCGGATCACCAGAAGTGCAAATTGCTATTTTGACTGAACGTATCAACTATCTAACAAATCATTTAAAAGAACATAAAAAAGATCATCATTCTAGACGCGGTCTTTTAAAAATGGTTGGTCAACGTAGAGGTCTATTGAACTATGTTCGTAATAACGACATAGAACGTTACCGTTCTATTCTTGAGAAACTTAATCTTAGAAAGTAACAAGTGGGGACTTGGCACAAGCCAAGTCTTCTCTTTTTTATTACAAAAGTATTTTTTTATGGATTAACTGTTAATAATAAAGGAAATACTAAAAAAAATGTCGAAGAGTTAATCTTTGGTAAAGTGAGTAAGGGTTACAGAGGAGGAATACCATATATGTATAAAATTGAAATGCAACTGGGAGATAGGCCCCTGATTATAGAATCAGGTAAAATGGCCAAACAAGCTGGTGGATCCGTATTGGTCAGATATGGAGATACTGCCGTTTTGGTTACAGCTACAGCATCGGCAGAACCAAGAGATGGTATTGATTTTTTTCCATTAACAGTTGATTATGAAGAAAAATTATATTCCGTAGGTAAAATTCCAGGTGGCTTTATCAAACGAGAAGGACGTCCTAGTGAATCTTCTATTCTTGCAAGTCGTTTGATTGATAGACCGATCCGCCCATTATTTGCTAGTGGCTTTCGTAATGATGTACAAGTAGTAGCAACTGTATTATCAGTAGATCAAGATAATTCGCCAGAAATTCCAGCTATGATTGGCGCATCATGTGCTTTGTCTATTTCTGATATTCCATTTAATGGTCCCATTGGTGGTGTCAGAGTAGGGTTGATTAATAATGAGTTCATTACCAATCCTACTGTTGAACAACAAAAATTAAGCGAACTTAATTTAGTAGTTGCGGGAACTAAAGATGCTGTACTAATGGTAGAAGCAGGCGCCAATGAATTATCTGAAGATGTCATTTTAAAGGCAATTAGCTTTGGTCATGATATTATACGTAATCTAATTGCTTTCCAAGAAACAATGATTGCAGAAATAGGTAAACCTAAACGCGAAATAAAATTATATGAAGTTCCTACGGACATCAACAATGCAGTCCGTGAATATGCTACGGAAATTCTCGAAACAGCAGTGAGAAATTCTGACAAGCTAACTCGCGAAGAAAATATGAAACAAGCTAAAAAGCAAGTTGCAGAACATTTTGCTACCATTTATCCTGACAATGGCAAAGATATTCAGAATATGTTGCAAAAAATTATCAAAGAAGTAGTGCGCAAGATGATTACTGTTGATAAAATACGTCCTGATGGTCGGCAATTAGAAGAAGTACGACCAATCAGCTGTGATATCGGTTTATTGGCTCGTACACATGGTTCAGCACTATTTACTCGTGGACAAACCCAAGCGTTGACAATCACCACTCTTGGCGCCATGGGAGATGAACAAATCCTTGATGGATTAGGTGTTGAAGAATCAAAACGCTATATGCATCATTATAATTTCCCGTCATTTAGCGTTGGCGAAACTAGACCATCTCGGGGACCAGGACGCAGAGAAATCGGTCATGGTGCTTTGGCTGAACGCGCATTAGTACCAGTCATTCCTTCAGAGATAGAATTCCCTTACACAATCCGTTTGGTTTCTGAGATTTTAGAATCAAATGGTTCTAGTTCAATGGCTAGTGTCTGCGGCAGTACCTTATCTCTATTAGACGCAGGTGTACCTATTAAACGTCCAGTATCTGGAGTTGCCATGGGTCTAGTTAAGGATGGAGAAAATTTCTCTATACTTACTGACATTCAAGGCTTGGAAGATGCATTAGGTGATATGGACTTTAAAGTGGCCGGTACAACATCTGGTATTACGGCAATTCAGATGGATATTAAAATTGCTGGTATAACAGAAGAAATTCTATCTGCAGCGCTTGCTCAAGCTCATCGTGGTAGAATGCATATCATGAGTAAAATTGTAGAAGTTATTCAGGAACCTAGACCTGAGTTATCTCCCTTTGCTCCTCGCATTATCACAATGGAAATTCATCCAGATAAAATTCGAGATGTAATTGGACCTGGTGGTAAAACAATTAAAAAAATTATTGAAGAAACAGGCGTTAAAATTGATATCGAAGATGACGGTAAAGTGTTTATTGCTGCTATAGATATGGAAGCAGGGCAAAAGGCTGTAAAAATCATTGAGACATTAGTCAGAGAAGTTGAAGTGGGTAGCTCCTATACTGGTAAAGTTACACGTCTAATGAATTTTGGTGCTTTTGTTGAAATTCTTCCTGGTAAAGAAGGACTTGTCCACATATCTCAATTAGCTCGTGAACGAGTAGAAAAGGTTGAAGATGTTGTAAAAGTTGGGGACGAAATTCTCGTTAAAGTTACAGAAGTTGATCGTCAAGGACGTATTAATCTTTCTCGTAAAGAACTTTTACCTGTGGAATCTGAAAAAAAAGAATAACCTTAAACTTTCTTAAACATAAACCGCTTGGTTTATGTTTTTTGTTTCATAAAATCACTTCTTAACTAATAGATTAGATAAAGAGTAGTATAAGATTAGAGGTGATTCCCTTTGAAATGGTGCTTTGTGGTCCGAATTCAACAGTGGTATGTACTATTTTCTGCTGGAATTTTTTTTGCAATTATTATTTTATCAGGATTATTGCAACCCATTTTTAACAATACACAACCTGTGAATAAACCAGTTCCTATCTTCCATGGTAATATGACAACACCTAAAGTAGCTTTTGCGTGCAATGTTTTTTGGGGTGAAGAGTATCTGCCTGCTATGCTAAAAACTCTTGATGAGAACAATATAAAAATAACTTTTTTCATAGGTGGCAGCTGGGGTAAGCGATTTCCTGCTCTAATTACAGAACTAGCGAATCGCGGACATGAATTAGGTAATCATACTTACAGCCACCCCCACCCAAACACGATAAGTAAAGATAAAAATAAAGAACAAATACTTCGCACTGAAGAATTAGTAAAAGAGCTTACTACTATAAGAACATCACTATATGCGCCACCATATGGTGAGTATAATGACACTGTGTTATCTGCAGCTAACGAACTTGGATATACAACTATTATGTGGAGCATTGACACCATTGACTGGCAACGTCCTCCAACTGAAATCCTCATTAAAAGAGTCATGAAAAAGCTACACAATGGAGCAATTATTCTTATTCATCCTACAGAAGTTACAAGCAAAGCATTACCAGACCTAATTAAGCAAATCCAAAGTGAAGGTTATACGATATCTACTGTATCTGATATCATGAAATAAGAAGAACAGGCATATAATTGCCTGTTTTTGTTATTGATACCTACTTTTATTTGTGTTATCATGTTTACATAACTATGAATAAATTCATATTGTAATACTTTTTGGAGGTTGATATATGAAGAACTATAATAGATCCATAGCTTGGCTTCTCACTTTTATGATAACTTTTACGTGTATATTACCCGTGATGCCAGCATATGCATCTTCTTTTACTGATAAATTAACCTCAGTAATTACTACTAATTCTAATGAAACAGCTTCTGGAGATAGTTTAGTAGAGATGTTACTTAGTATTATGGGAAAATTTTTGGGTGATACACTTACTTTTCCTCAAGATATTACCAAGAAGATTAATTTCCCCCTTGAAGTAACTACTAATGCTTCAAAAGAGCTCATTGGCTTTTATGCTGAATGGTGGGCGACAGACACTTCTTCTTTTAATTCCTTATATAGCAATACCGATGTGATAAAAACAATTGCACCCTTTTGGACTACATTAGGAAAAGATGGCACAATCACAGATCGTGGCGGCAATGATCATGAATCTGTAGTTAATTTTGCTCACAAGAATAATGTGTCTGTATTGTTACTGGTAAATAACGCTAAAGGACAAGGAAATGAATCACCAATTCATAATATACTATCCACTCCATCATTACGTGCTACAGCTATCAACAACTTAGAAGAATATATAAAAAAGTATAAACTGGATGGAATAAATGTGGATTTCGAAATGGTTGATGCCCAAGACAGAGATAACTTATCTGCTTTTATGCAAGAACTTTCGGGACGTCTTAAACCCCAAGGATATCTTATATCAATTGATGTATTTCCAAAACAAGACGAATCAAATAACGTATCAATTGCGTATGATTATGCACAATTGGCTAAATATGCTGATAAAATCATTCTCATGACTTATGATAATCACGGTACTTGGAGCAATGCTGGACCAATTGCTGATATAGATTGGGTAGAAAAAAATCTGAAATATGCATTAAAATTTATCCCTAAAAGCAAACTTTATATTGGACTAGCTGCTTATGGTTATGATTGGTCCAGCAAAGGTGTAGAAAGCCTAGATTATAAGACTATCACAAAACTCATACAGGATTTTAATAGTCCAGCTGTGTGGGATACTTCTTCCAAATCCCCTCATTTTGATTACACTGATTCGAGTGGAGTAAAACATCAAGTGTGGTTTGAGAATAGCGAAAGCCTTAAATACAAAATTGATTTGGTTACCAAGTATGACATTGCCGGTGCTGCAATGTGGAAACTAGGTGAAGAAGATCCTAATGCTTGGAAGGTATTTAAAAATGTCTTTTTGAAAAAATAACTTATTGCGGAGGTACTCAGTGCGTAAAAATAAATGGTTATCTTACATTATCCTATGTTTACTCTTAATTAATATAATAGCCCCTATTCCAGTAACTCATGCTGCTTCTCTTGACACCATGGTAAATACGCTTGCAGCTAATACATTAGAGACAAGTACTGCTCAAACAGGTAATGGTCTTTTCCAACAATTATTTGACTTAGTGTTTAATAAGATTCTTGGGCCAGTATTTAATATTTTCAGTGGCAATAGCACCTCTAGCCCATCAACCAATAATCCTGTTACCGTAAAGCCCATACCACCAACAAATAATAACACTACTTTAAAAAATAGAGTTATCGTCGTGGATCCTGGTCATGGTGGTAGTAATCCTGGTGCAGTCGCCAATAATACTAGAGAATCTGATAACAATTTAGCTGTAGCCCTAAAATTACGTGATAAATTAGTACAAGCTGGCGCGAAAGTACTCATGACTCGTAATTCTGACCAAACTGTTGCTCCTGAAGGAAGTTCCTTAAGTAAAGAACTGGAAGATAGGGTTACTCTAGCTAATAGCAACCAGGCGGATATATTCATCAGTATCCATTCCAATTCTAATTCCGATGCTAATATTCAAGGAGCCATGACCTTCTATCCTACTGGGAAATCATCTGCACTAGCATCTGCCGTTGAAAAAGCTATGATTATACAAACAGGTGCAATCGATAAAGGAACATCTCCTGCTACTTTCCATGTGTTACGTAATACGTCGATGCCAAGTACTTTAGTTGAAATGGGTTTTGTATCTAATAAAGAAGAGGCGGCTCAACTTAACAGTGATTCTTACCGTAATAAATTAGCACAAGGTATTTTTACAGGGATTGTAAATTATTTCAATAATAATTAAATGATTCTTATCACACAACTAGGCCGT
>JARBTX010000058.1 GCA_029239975.1 Anaerocolumna sp. | reverse complement strand
TTATGTAATTAATTTTGCTGCTGAAAGCCATGTGGATAGAAGTATTGCAAACCCTGAAATTTTTGTTCAGACAAATGTAATGGGTACAGTTAACCTTTTACAGAGGGCAAAAGAATCTTGGTATAACACAGAGACTAAAACTTGGAAAGAAGGAAAGAAATTTCTTCAGGTTTCTACAGACGAAGTCTATGGTGCTTTAGGTGCAGAAGGTTACTTTATGGAAACAACCCCACTTTCACCTCATTCTCCTTACTCTAGCAGTAAGGCGTCTGCTGACCATTTTGTAATGGCATTCCACGATACATATGGCATGCCAATCAACATTACTCGTTGCAGTAATAATTATGGCCCGTACCAGTTTCCTGAGAAGTTGATTCCACTCATGATTAATAATGTGAAGAATCACGAGCAACTACCTGTTTATGGTGATGGAATGCAAATTAGAGACTGGTTATACGTAGAAGACCACTGTAAGGCAATCGATATGGTTGCAAACGGTGGAAAGATTGGTGAAGTCTACAATGTAGGTGGACACAATGAACGTCCTAATATCTTTATTGTAAAGACAATTATCAAACAGCTTCATGATAGGTTAAAAGACGAAGGTATCTCTGAAGATTTGATTAAGCACGTTGAAGATAGACTAGGTCACGACCGTCGTTATGGTATTGATCCTTCAAAGATTAAGGAAGATCTTGGTTGGTATCCTGAAACTTCCTTTGAAAAAGGTATCGTTCTTACCATCGATTGGTACTTAAAAAATGAAGAATGGATGAACAACGTTACTTCAGGAAATTATCAGCAGTATTACGAGAATATGTATAAAGCAAAGGCGGAGATCTAATGAGATTTTTTGTACAGGTGTAAATGGTCAATTAGGCCATGAAGTAATGAATGAATTGTATAAAGAGTACTTGGCAGGATGCAGTTAGAAGATATTTAGAAGAAACAAAACTATAAAGGGAGAATTGTAGACGTGATACAACATGTATTTTTAGTTGGAGCAAAGTCTTTAGGAGCGTATGGAGGCTACGAGACTTTTATAAATAAATTAACTGAATATCACCAGAAAAACGAGAACATCAAGTACCATGTCGCATGTAAAGCTAACGGTCAAGGTGCTGGTATGCCTGAAGGTGCTATTATAACTTCACTTAATACATATACATATAACAACGCAGATTGTTTTGAGGTAGATATTCCTGAAAAGCTCGGTCCTGCTCAAGCCATCTATTACGACTGTAAAGCAATGGCAAAATGTGTAGAAATAATTAAAAAGCAGAAGATAGATAATCCAATAGTATATGTAATGGCTTGTCGTATCGGCCCTTTCTTTGGAAGGTATGTAAAGCAAATACATAAACTTAAGGGACGAGTTTTTCTCAATCCTGACGGACATGAGTGGAAAAGAGCTAAGTGGTCTACTCCAATTAGAAAGTACTGGAAAAAGAGTGAAGAGATGATGGTCAAGAAATCAGACCTTGTCATCTGTGACTCCATTAATATAGAAAAATATATTCATGAAAAATACGGCGAAGTGAGTACCACTTTTATTGCTTACGGTGCTGAGACTAGAAAGTCTGTTGGAGCAGAAGAAAGATATGAAAAGTGGCTTAAAGAAAAAGGACTTCGCAATGGTGAGTTTTATTTAGTTGTAGGTAGATTCGTTCCAGAGAACAACTATGAAACAATGATAAGAGAATTCATGGGAAGTAATAGTAAAAAAGATTTTGCCCTTATCACAAACGTTGATAATAAGTTCTTGGCAGAGATTGAGAAAAAGACCGGATATAAGAATGATCCAAGAATCAAGTTTGTTGGAACTGTATACGATTCTGAACTCTTAATGAAGATTAGAGAGCAAGCATACGGATACTTACATGGTCATGAAGTTGGAGGAACCAATCCAAGTCTTATTGAGGCGTTAGGGTCAACAGAGTTGAATCTATTATTATCTGTTGGTTTCAATCAAGAGGTTGGTTTAGATGCAGCTATATACTGGAATAAAGATCCAGGAGACTTGGCTTCATTGATTAATAGGGCCGATCAAATGGAAAAAGTAGAAAGACTTGAGTACGGAAGAAAGGCAAAAGAAAGAATTATGACCGCATACAGTTGGCAGTTTATCTGCGATAGGTATGCTGAGGAATTTATGAGGAAAAGAAGATGAAAATTCTAGCTCTACATTTACCTGCATTTCACCAAGTGCCTGAAAATGATGTTTGGTGGGGTGAAGGTTTTACAGAATGGGATAATGTAAAAAAGGGGAAACCTTTGTTCAAAGGGCATATTCAGCCTGTTGAGCCTTTGAATGGGTATTATGATTTGAGTGAAAAGCATGCAATAAGAGATCAGGCATTCTATGCTTCATCAAAAGGTATTGATGGTTTTGTATTTTATCACTATTGGTTTAATGGACATCAGATATTCGAAAAACCTTTAATTAATTTCTTGAATGATGAAAAGCCCGAAAACTTTTCGTACTGCTTTAGCTGGGCTAACGAAACTTGGGCGAGAACATGGGATGGTAAAGATACCGATGTACTTATTAAACAGGAGTATGGCAAAAAAGAGGACTGGTTAAAGCATATAAAGTATTTGAGCAAGTTTTTTGGCGATAAACACTATATCAAGGAAAACGGCAAACCTGTATTATTTTTGTATTCAAGCAATCATGTTGAATGTTTAAAAGAAATGCTGGATTGCTGGAATGACTATTTAAGAAGTGTAGGTATAAAGGAAATATATTTGATTGAAACTATGCGACCGCACAATTCTACACCGACTTCAAATGCAGATGCAGTGTTTGAGTTCGAGCCAATGTATTCTATAAGATATGACGTAAGTTTTCCTGAGCTGGTTAAGCGTTATATATGTACTAAGCTGAAAATGATTGATTTTCAAAGTTATAATAGAATATGGAATAAAATCATCAATAGAAAAAACACGTATAACAACCTACCCATTTTAAGAAGTTGTTTTGTCTCATGGGATAATTCTCCAAGAAAGGGAAAGTACAATAGCATTATTCTTAAGGATTCTTCACCAAAGCAATTTGGTAAATATTTGAAACGATTACTAGCTTCACAAAGAAAAGATGCAAGCAATGATTATATTATAATTAATGCTTGGAATGAATGGGGCGAGGGTGCAAATTTAGAGCCTTCAAAGCAGTATGGGGAAGAATACTTAAACGAATTGATAAATGCAAAAAAATGCTATGATGATAGAAGGAAGGAGACTGTTTGATGAAGTTACTGCATGTACTAGTTGGCGGTACCATGGGCGGAGTTGAGCAGCTCTGTGCTGATTTTGGATATTTAGAAAATGACAGTACGATTCTGGTATTAAAGAAGTATGATCCGTTAATTACAAAGCTTAAAAATACGGGGGTTAAGGTTGTTACTTTTTTTGATGAAAGCACATTATCTGCTTTTAATGTTTCGAAGATTACCAACTATATTTTTGAACAATATAAGAGCGGGAAAATTGAAAGCGTAGTGATACATCACCCGTGTATTTTTACGCTGCTTCTTTGTATAAGATTAAAGAAAATCAACTCAAAAATTCCTGTAGCGTTTTATATCCATGCAGATCTTAATATTGTACTTATGTCAGATTCGAGAAAGTATGTGGTTCACAAACTACTGTTTAAGCTTGCTGCAAAAAAAGTTGACGTAATCATTGCTATTTCGAAGTATGTTAGCGATACCATATTGCGGATGGTTCCAAACCAAAGAGAAAAAATACGGGTCAATTATAATGGTATTATTTTAGAGAATTTCTTACATTATGATCATGAAAATGGAAAACCTTTGAAAATTGTCTATGTTGGTAGGTTAGTTGAGGAAAAGGGAGTTCAAAACGTTCTAAAAGTATTATCTAGTGCCAATGGCGAGCTATTCCATTTTGATATAATTGGTGATGGGCCATACAAAAGCATGCTAGATCGTATGGTTGATGAGTATAACCTGAGAGATAAGGTAACATTTCTAGGAAGAATAGAAAATGTACCTGAAGTGTTAGGCAAATATGACATCTTAATCCATCTTCCGGAATGCGGAGAAGGTTTTGGTATTAATGTGGTTGAGGCAATGAGCGTCGGATTGATTTGTATTGTGAATAATCATGGAGCACTTTGCGAAATTATTGAAAATATGGTAAATGGAATCGTGTTGGAAAACAACGAATTGTTCAATGCATATTTAAGCGATATATATGATGGCAAACTCGATTATATTAAGGAAAATGCAAAAATATCTGCCCAAAACTATTCTATACAAAACACATATAGCAACCTTCAGCAATTCATGACGATAGAGAACGATTGATAGAGATAGAATGTTTTGAAACATAATCGGTAGGATCTAATTATAAAGATATATAAGGAGATAACAACATGGATGCAAAGATACTTGCTTATTATCTGCCTCAATTTCACGAAATTCCAGAGAATAATAAGTGGTGGGGAAAAGGCTTTACAGAATGGGTTAATGTGAAAAAAGCAGAATCGCTATATGAGGATCATTACCAGCCCAGAATTCCAATTGAAAATGGATACTACGATTTATCTGATGTGGATGTGATGCGATGGCAGGCTGGGATTGCAAAAGAGAATAACGTATACGGTTTTTGCTTTTACCATTATTGGTTTAGTGATAAGCCATTACTAGAGAAACCGTTAATCAATTGGCTGAATGCGCCTGATATTGATTTACCATATTGTTTTTGTTGGGCAAATGAATCCTGGACGAATGGATGGGCAAAGGCCGAGTCCACGGTTATTATGGAACAAAAATATGGAGATAAAGAGGAGTGGAGAAGACATTTTGATTTTTTGCTACCTTTTTTTAAAGATAAACGATATATTATTGAGGATGGTATGCCGTTAATTGTAATATATAGACCCTATTTGTGTGGCTGTATTATAGAAATGCTAGATTACTGGAAGGAACTTGCAAAAGAAAACGGCTTTATTGGATTAAAAATTGCATCTCAAAGATTTGAGAACGTTGATAATCATAAAGATGTGTTTAATTATTTAGATTACCATATTGAATATCAGCCTGGGCATATTTCTTCAGTTAACATAGAAAAGATAAGTGTGATAAAAAAAATAAAAGAAGATTTTCACGACTTTTTGCTGAACAAGTTTAACATTGATATTTCGTTTAGACAAAAAAAATTCGGTCCTATGAAGCGGGACTACGACGATGCATGGAATAAAATATTAAACTATGATCCTGTTGATCCTAAGGCAATTGCTGGTGCTTTTGTTGATTGGGATAATACACCCCGTTACCAAAGAAGAGGAACAGTCTATGTAGGGGGGACTCCTAAAAAATTCGAATCATATTTGAAGCGTCAAATCAAGCATGTTGAAACCAAATATAACAACAATTATGTTTTCCTATTTGCATGGAATGAATGGGGAGAGGGCGGTTATTTGGAACCTGACAAAAAGAATGGCTACGCATATCTTAATGCGGTGAAAAATGCTCAAGGTAATCATGACTAAGGAGGGTGGTTATGTATATTCAAATATATGCATTTCTAGTTGGTCTGTATTCGATTTTCCCAAAATATATTGAGATTTTTTCAATTAATGTATCAAATATTATAGCAACATTCGTTTTCCTTTTTACATTCTTTATAAATGGAAAATTGATTAAAAGTAATATAAAAAAAGCTATATTATCATTGGCTCCATTTTGGTTAAATATTATTTATAGATTTTTAGCGTATGCATTTGTTGGTAATTACATCGAAAGCATAATGCAAATGATTTCAACATTTATGTTTTGTATTTCATTATGTATTGCTGTTAAGAACAAAAGAATATTTCATAAATTATTAGATTCATTAATAAATTTTGCAGGAGTATTATGTATTTATGGAATTATAGAATGTCTAACACAAAACAACTTTTTTAATGCATTTAGAAATGACCCTTATATTGAAATAAGGAATGGAATATATAGAATTTCTACAACATTTGATCACCCAATAGTATATGCTAACTATCTTGGTTTAATATTGATGGTTTTAGCGTTCAAGTTATGCAATAGCGAGAGTCGAAGGAAAAAACTAAAATATTATTTTATATATGGATTAGTATACGTGAATCTATTTTTAACAGTTTCTAGATCTGCAATAATTATCGTCACTTTGTTTCAATTGATCTTGTTTCATACTTTGGAACAAAGAAAAGGTAATATGGCTAATTTGTGTAAATACGTTATTTTCCCTTTTATTGGAATATTTAGTTTTATATCTTTATTATTTGGAGATCAAAATACTAGCAGTAGTTCGGTATTTCAAGTGTTTATTGATTTATTTAATGGAGGTTTCACCTCTGTTGTGGCTCTGGGAGATAGGTTTTCTTTATTTGAATGGGTCTGGGAAGCTACAAAGGGTAATCCAATATTTGGGAATGGAATTAATGCCCTGTTTGAGTATCAATACTCTTACTATTATGTGAAAAACTCTATTGAAGTTGAGTACTTGTACACTTTTTTTAGATTTGGATTTATAGGTGTATTAGTTCAAGTTTTAAGTTTCGTATCTGTATTAAAACTGACAAGATCGAATAGAAATAGACTTATTAGAAAACGTGATGATTTTAATTACTTTATGTATTTAATGTTTCTCTCATATTTTGTGGTTTTATTTGCCGTGACCCAACAAACAGAATTACGAACTTACTTTATATTAGTTTGCCTTTGCTATAACTATTCAAAATTTATGAATGGAGGTAAGATTGTAAATTGATAATTGGACTAATGGGATTTGAGTTTTCATCTCCAAATAAAGGTTGTGAAGCGTTATCATATTCTTTTATTTCGTTTTTATGCAGAATTGTAAATGAAGAACTGACAATTTTAAATTTCACAAATTTCGATATGGGAAAACTGAAAGAGAAGTTTCCATCTGTAAAATTTGAACAGATACGTCTTAAAATAAAAGACCCAAGATTTAAAATGATACGGTCATTCATAAAATGTGATTATGTGTTTGATATTACAATGGGAGATAGTTTTTCCGATATTTATTCAAAAGAGAGCTGTCTAATTGATATCAAATTTAAAAAAATTGCCAACCTCTTTTCCAAAAAATATATCTTGATGCCGCAAACTTATGGACCATTCACTAGTGAAGATATATGTAATAAGGCTAAATTTGTACTTAGAAATGCATACTCAATTATGTGCAGGGATGAAACATCACAAAGGTACATTAATGATATGTTCTCTGTGAACAACAGCGTGTTAACAACAGATATTGCATTTTTGCTTCCGTACGATATTAGTACCTATCTCATCGATTCCGATAATTCTAAACTTGGTATCAATGTATCGGGTTTGCTATGGAAGGGTGGCTTTGATAATGCTAATCAATTTGGACTTAAATTTAGCTATAAAGAGTATATCGAGTATATAATAGGTTATTATACAAACGAAAACTTTGAAATTCACTTAATTCCCCATGTAATTGACTTGTCTGAGACTGCACATGATGACGATTACAATATTTGCTGTTATTTGAATAAAAAATATCCAAATACAATTCTTGCACCGGCATTTCAAACGCCTATAGAGGCAAAAAGTTATATAGCAAATATGGACTGTTTTATTGGGGCGCGTATGCACTCTACAATTGCTGCATTCTCAGCTGGTGTGGCTACAATCCCTTTCTCCTATAGTAGAAAATTTGAAGGATTGTACGAATCTTTACAGTACCCATATGTAATCCATAGCACCTTGGACTCTCTTGAAGAATGTATTGAAAAAACACGCAAGTATGTATCCATGGCCCATGTACTAAAAGATGACGTGCAAAACAGGGGTGTGATTATTAACGAGAAAATAAGGGTTTTCTGCGATGAAATATTGCGTATATTCAATGCTTGATTATTGGAACCTGTGGGTAAAACATTAAAGGATGAGTGAAATGGCAAATAATAATACACAATTTAAAAAAGCAGGTTCATTTTATTTAATAGGAAATCTATTTAATAAAGGAATATCATTTCTAACAGTTCCTATATTTACCCGTATTTTATCAACTACGGATTATGGTATTGTTACGACATATGGCTCATGGGTGGTTATTTTAACGATGGTTATAGGTTGTGCTATGCACATGGGTGTTCGTGCAGCTTTTATAGATTATAAGAATGAGATAGATGATATTTTAACTACAATAACTTCATTTACATTAGTTAGTGGTGCAGTTTATTGTTTTTTTATAGGACTTATCGCTCTAATGATTAATAAAAGTATTAGTGTAATAATAGTACTATGTGTTCTACAAGGACTTTCATGTGCGCTAATAGAAAACTTTTCTATGTATTTAATGATGCAGTATAAATACAAGTTTAGAACTTTTTTAATGATTGCTCCGAATTTGATTTCAGCAATAATATCCATACTTACGATTTTATTTATTACAAAGAATAAATTGTATTTAGGAAGAATCGTTCCAACTGCATTTATTATGATTGGTTTTGCTTTTTTACTTATAGTCATTATTTATAAAAAAGGTACCCCTTTATTTAGTAGAAAATATATAAAGTATATTTTAAGTATTTCTGCACCTCTTGTACTTCATGGTATTGCTCTAAACATTTTATCTCAATCAGACAGAACTATGATTACATGGTTAGCGGATTCATCACAAACTGGTATATATAGTTTGATTTATAACTTTAGTATGATTGCTACAGTAATTACAACATCGTTGGAAGGTATATGGATTCCTTGGTTTTACGAAAGACTAAAAAATCGAGAAATAAATACCATTAATTTTATTGCAAAAGACTTCATATCATTAATGACGATTTGTATGGTGTGCGTAATATTTGCAGGCCCAGAAGTAGTAAAAATTATGTCTTCGAATAAATATTGGGAAGGTATTGTTATTATACCACCGGTTATTCTCTCAAATTATGTTATTTTTGCTTATACGTTATATGTAAATATTGAACATTTTTACAAAAAAACAGCAAGTATAACAATTAACACGATGACAGCGGCTTGCTCCAACATTATTTTGAATTTGATTTTTATTCCTAAATACGGATATATTGCAGCTGCGTACACTACATTAGCATCATATACTTTATCTTTTGTGTTACATGCTAAAAAAGCAAAAAAACTTGATGCCAATGTTTATCCGATAATATCTTTTATAGTTCCATTTATATGTGTAATCTGTGCGTCAGTAATATTTTACATATTTCTATCAAAATGGTATTTGAGATGGACTATCTTAATATTTTATGTAGTATTAATGTTGATTAATAAGAAAAATAGAATATTATTTTATTTTCCGTCAGTAAAAGAAAAATTACATTTGAAATGAAAGGAGATTATCATGCCAAGATATACAACTGAAAGGAATGCACAAATTGTAATTCAACTCTTAAAGGATAACAACATTAAAAAAATAGTGGCTAGTCCTGGAACAACTAATGCCTGTCTTGTTGCAAGTTTGCAATCCGATTCTCATTTTGAAATTTACTCAGCTCCCGAAGAAAGGGTTGGCGCATACATGGCATGTGGACTTGCAGATGAATCTGGAGAACCAGTTGTTTTAAGTTGCACAGGTGCAACTGCTTCAAGAAATTATATGCCTGCTTTAACGGAAGCTTATTATAGAAAATTGCCGATTCTAGCAATTACTTCTTCTAGAAGAAGTGCATTTATAGGTCATAATATGGATCAAGTGACAGATAGAACTGCTATACCAAATGATATTGCAAACTTAAGTGTTCAACTTCCTGTAGTACATGACGAGATAAGCGAATGGCAGTGTATTATTAACGCGAATAAGGCAATATTAGAACTTAAACATCATGGCGGAGGACCAGTTCATATTAACCTTGAAACCATGTATAGCACAGAATACGAGGATGTAATTGCTCCTGTGCGTAGAATAGAAAGATTTACACAAAATGATAACCTACCCAAATTGGGAAATCAAAAAGTGGTAATTATGGTTGGCAATCATAAAAAGTGGACACAGAAACTTGTGGATGCTGTAGATAAATTTTGTGCTACATATGATTCTGTTGTTTTATGTGATCACACAAGTAAATACTATGGTAAATATCGCGTGTTTGCCTCATTATTGTCTTCTCAATCTCACTGGAAATCATCTTTTCAAAATGTTGATATTATGATCCATATAGGGGATGTATCTACTTCCGATTTTCAAGTAAATGCACAGTACGTGTGGAGAGTTAACCCAGACGGAAATATCAGAGATACATTTAGAAAAGTACAATACGTGTTTGAAATGGAAGAGGAGCTTTTTTTTGAACATTATTCAAATAATAATGAGAATAAATCGGGTTTTTTAGAGTGTTGTAAATCTGAAGCAGAGCGATTATTGAAAGAGATCCCAGAACTCCCGTTTTCTAATATATGGCTGGCAAGTATCCTTGCTAATAAATTGCCAAAAGATTCAGTTCTGCATTTAGGTATTAGAAATAGTTTGCGTTCATGGAATCTCTTTGACACCAATAATTCAGTCTGTGGGTATTCAAATACAGGAGGATTCGGAATTGACGGAAGTATAAGTACTGTAGTGGGGGCAGCGTTAGCACATCCAGATAAAATGTATTATTGTGTTTTAGGTGACTTAGCATTCTTTTATGATATTAGTGTTTTTGGAAACCGTCATTTTCCAGGAAATATTAGAATATTATTAGTTAATAATTCTATTGGATTCGAGATGAAAGGGAATTTTACTTTAGGAAAGGCAATCGCTTCAAAAATGGACGTTGATGAATCAAAGTTTATCGCAGCCGGAGGGCATTATCAGCATAAAATTAATGGTGCTGTGAAGCATTTTGTTGAAGATTTTGGATGCAAATACTATTGTGCCGAAAATAAAGAACAGTTTATTGAGTACATGGAAGACTTTTTATCAGAGAGCAAAGATAAAAGCATTGTTTTTGAGGCATTTGTTACACCAGAAAATGAGGATGAAGCATTTGCTTTAATGTGTAATTTAGTTGGTGATAATACAAAAGGGGTCAAAAGTGCATTTAAAAATCTTTTAGGACAATCAGCATATGATTCATTAAAAAAAGCAATTAAAGGGAAATGATATGAATATTTTAGTTATGGGTGGAACAGGTGCAATGGGAGATCCCCTGGTTAATGAATTATCAAAAACACAAAATCAGATTTACGTAACATCTAGATCAAATAGGATATCTAATGGAAATATCCATTATATGCAAATTAATGCTAAGAATGATGCTTTTCTTCATAAAATTAAGGGCGACAGGTATGATATAATAATCGACTTTATGGTTTATAGAACAGAAGAATTAAAAGATCGTATACCTATTTTTCTTAAAAATTGCAATCAATATTTCTTTTTTTCATCAAGTAGAGTATACGCGAATTCTACTGGGCCAATAACTGAAGAATCTTCAAGACTATTGGATGTTTGCCAAGATAAGGAATATCTTAATACCGATGAATATGCGTTGGCTAAAGCTAGAGAAGAAGATTTATTTAAGAATAGTGGATATAATAATTGGACTATAATTAGACCTTATATTACTTACAATACATATCGACTTCAACTCGGTGTTTACGAGAAAGAACACTGGATAAAAAGGGCAATAGAAGGGCGTACGATTGTGTTTCCTAAGGACATTGCCAATGCAAGAACAACATTAACATATGGACCGGATGTATCTTCAGCTATCATAGGTCTTATTGGAAATGAAAAAGCTATCGGTGAAACATTTCATGTTACAATTGAGCAATCGTTTTTATGGAGTGATATACTAAATTGCTATTTAGATATTATTGAGAAACGATTGGGAATTCGGCCTAAAGTTCAATTTGTTGAAGATTCAACAGGGCTTCAAACAGTTTGGCACAGTCCATGGCAAATTAAGTATGATAGAATATATAATAGGACATTTGATAATTCAAAAATTGATAAAGTAAGAGGTCAATATAAATATAAGGAGCTATTTGAAGGTCTTGAAGAATGCTTGTCAGAATTCTTGATTAATCCAAGATGGATATCCTTTTCACCGAAATATGAAGCGTGGTGTGATCGAATAACACACGAATGGACACCAATAAGAGAGATACCCGGGAAAAAAAATAAGATTATGTATATAAAATATAGACTATTTTGTTAAAAAAATATCCATATAAGATGTGTACAGTGAGTTAGTAGGAGTGCGAAGCGCGAAACTCCCTGCATAATAATAAAGAGGTGCTTTTAACGCTCAAGTCATAAGATTATGATGTTTGTAATTATAGAATTAATTTAAAACAATATAAGGAATTTTGTCGAATTCAAGTATTGCTAATTAATGAAGATATATTGTATTTGATTCGATAATTTGGTAAATGGTTATGGAAATATTAAGGAATGTGATAGCAAATATTCTTACAGCACTTTATCAACCATTTTGGTTTGGTTTAATTCTCTCTGTCTTGTTTATGTTTGTTTGGAAAAATTATAGTAGCGTTAAAGAAGCAATAAATAATTGGAATAAATGGTTTCGTTCTGACTTGAGATTTCGTAGAATGTTTTTAACTGTTTTCTATTCGGTTATGATTCTCTTTCGTACTCTTTTGAATAGATCAATATGGACAAATCCTGTTAGTGATGTTATAGGAGTTTGGGGGTTGCATAAATTAAGCAATGGAGAAAAAGTCTTAACAACTGAAGTTCTAGAAAACTTAGCTTTATTTATTCCATTCACGATTTTACTTCTTTGGACATATAAAGAAAAGATTATCGGAGATGTGAAACTTGGAAGAGTACTGTGGCAATCCGTTAAGATAGTTTTGCTTTTCAGTCTCTCAATAGAAATGCTTCAACTATTTCTTCGACTTGGAACCTGGCAATTATCAGATTTGTTTTATAATACGCTGGGTGGATTTATTGGTGGACTAATATACTGGATAGGTTATAAAGCTAAGCACAGATCTGATCATATAGATAAGGACGCAACTTAATATAGCGGTCTATCGGTGATTGAGTTGCACCCAACCTGACATTAGTAATCATAAATGCATTGTGTGCATTCTGCAATAGAGATAGGTATTTAGATTGCTATAATTTCTATAGAGATTTTTACATAGCTATCTATTATATCTTTTAAATTTATAAGTTTAATGATAAAATAAGAGTGCATCTATATCAAACCTCCTTTAGGTAATGCAATCTTAGTCGGAGGTATTAAGAGGCTTCTTATAGTTACATTTAATATAAAAATAAAAAAGTTGGAATACGTGATTTAAAGATCACGCACCCCAACATTCATTATAGAATCTTTATTATAAAATATCTTAATGCTCTTTTTTGCTTAACTAAATTACCTTCTTTTTATATAGTTGCATAAAAGTTAATTGTTATTATTATTTGATTCAATATTATTATATTGGATGCCAAAGTTGAAATCCCAGTCAATAATATTATTATAAATTAAATTACTTTGTAAACTCGTTAGTATATTACTTGATAAATCGGGTAATTCATAATTGAATTCCATAACTTTTTTAGCATTCTCTAATATATCCTTAATTTTATTCAATTCTTTAAAATATTCTATAAATTCAATCACGAAGTTAATATTTTTTATAATTATATCAATTTGTATTTGATCTTTATTGTATGTATAGTCACATGGAATTTCACATTGTATTAATTTGGATTTAATACTGTCAAATTTTATCATAATTAAATCATAATCTATTTTATTACTTATAATTGAGTTAATTTCATTTATATCATTTTTAAAGCTGTTATTGATACTAGATAAACCTACTAATCCTTTAGATTTGATTTTATTAAAGTCAACCAAGTTATCACTTATCTTATAGATGTATTTTTCAGATAAAGCATGATAATATTCATAAAGTAGTACGGTTCTCATATTTGAAGGCCAATCTTTAGCAGATATCCAATTGTTATATCTTAACGCTATTGAAGTATCAATTGTTCGATCCCAAGTAGAGCTATATATGTTATTGTTATTTTGCATATATCTTATTTTATGGATTAAGTTTTTAAATATAGAATTAATTATACAAATAACTTCAAATTCTAATAAACTTCTTAATTTGCATTTAAAGGAACTTGAGTCATTATTTAATATGTTTAAAAAGTTAACTTGATAATACTGGTTATTAGCATCAGGATTACTATCGTCATCTGTAGCATTACATATAGGATTATTTTTCCTTCTGACTTTATCAGTAAGATAAATTTTAATATCTTTTGTTTCAATTGATATATTAATCTTTTTCAATGAATCAGTTATGATGTTAATAATTTTCATCTCTAACTCATCTTTGATCTCACCATCATTTTTAATATTATCTTCACCATTTATTATATTATCTACCATCATGAATATACTTGTTTTTTTATATATAACTACATTGAAAGGTGAGTCATTCCATATGTTGTTAATATAATTTTTATGTTCTTGTATTTTTTCATAATTAAGATTTGGTGAGTTTATGTAGGTTGTAACAAGAGTCTCGTAATTGATTTCTGTTTCAAAAAATCTCATTATGTAATCAACAATATCATTAGAAATTAATTCTATAGTTTCTAATGTAAATGAACCATTTATTTGATTAATTAATAAATTTTTAAAAAAATCTATTAATCCATAGTGAAATGATTTTTTTAATCTTGATTTTAGGTTTATAGTGATTAATTCTTTTATGTGTTCTATGTTAGTTTTCTTTGAAAATAAGGTAGGAATATTAGTTAATAAATCTTTTTCATCTAGGATATTAAAATCTTTACCAAACTGAAGTAATATGCAGAAAATACACTCCATACGGGACTTATCATATAATGCTAATGATTTATGTAATTCAACACTACTATAACAGTCATAAGTATCTGCTATATGAATGGTTTTATCGATATATGTTAGTGCCATACTTATTTCAACAATTGATATGAAGAATTTATTAGTTTTAATATCAATATCATTTATTGGATCAAAATATGTTTTAATTCTATCTTTAAAACTAAAATCAATAGTTCCTAGGTTAAACATAGAAAATACCTTTTTATGTAGATTAAGTGCTAAATATCGGTTAAATAGCAATTGGCTTAAAGGAAATTTAGTAATATAATCTACTATAGAATAAAGAGTTATAGTATCCTCCATGTATGTATTATTTTTTTCAAATGCAAGCGTAAATGAATCATTTCTCTTTATTTGATATCTTTCAATAACTTCTAACATACGCAAATTTGATTTATATAACATGTAATTCCTAAATTCCATTGGTTCGCTAATAGTTTTTAAAAATAGATCAATTTCAGACTTAAGTTTACTTATTATTTCAGAGTCAATAAACTTTTGGGGTTGTTCATTGACACTTGTGGAGTGTGGAGAAGCATAGAGATATACATTAAATGGAAGTCGCTCCAAAATGTATATGATTTTTCGCCCTATTTGATAGGAATCATTAGGAAATCGATTTAATTCTGCTCTCCAATATTTTCCCCAGTTAATACTCTTGTTTATGATAAAAGGTGCATAATCTTCATTTCTTGATGGATCATGAAATATATCTGAGTAATTAATCTCATAGGAAGGCTGATTTAAATTTACATAGTAATATCTTTTTTCTTCATTAAAAAACTTTTCTAATTCTATTGCTATATTTTCAGGTAATCTAATAATTTCATCTATATTGGATGGTATTCTTAAGTTATTTGTAATTAATGCAGCCGTATCACTAGCAGTAACATGTCCATGAGCATTATATACAAAAATATTATTCTCAGATAATTGTTTGGACAAATATCCGTATTCAAAATAAACATTAGGTCTAGAAGTTGAATAGAATCCCCCCATTAAACTACCATTTTCTCTACGCATGACTTCTTCATCTGGTGTTAATAAAATAAGAGCATAATCAGCAGAGTCCATAGAATTAATCAATGATGTGTGCATATCACGATTTACATTTGCATCATTACGTAAATTAAACATTATCGGATATACAGGAAATCCATTCTTACGTTTTTCTAATAATTTGGTATAAATTTGTTCTGCTATATACTTATACTTTGAACTCCATACTATAAATATTTTAGGATCTGGTCTCGCCATAATTAGAACTCCTTTTACTTAGTTTTTAACATAATATTCCATTTACTGTTAGTAGTCAAAGTAAAATAGATACTAATTAGTGACATATTATATCTTAAAAAGATCAATAATTAGTCTTTATTTGTAACAATCTGTCTACTAATAATGCAAGGATAAGCTTTATGTAGAAATGATTAAAACTTTAAAGTATAGTGATGAAACTATTTAACAAGGTGTATCCAAATTTGATACAGTAATATATTTTATCGAGTTACATGCCCACTAAAACACACATATTATGTAGTTGTAACAGATATAGACTATAAGATATATTTTGATTATATTTAATACATTTTTGATGTTTATAATAGAATACAATGGTAATATTTATAGATAAAGTTAGAAAAGATTGGAAGACGCCTATGGGACAAGTAATTTTTAAAGACATAATTGTAGCAATGATATCATATTTACCATTAGCCTTAATTATAGGAATTATATGGGTGGCTATATATTGTGTTCTATATAATTTAATTAATATTGATAAAGACTTAGTGAGTAGAATGAAAGGTTTAGATATAAAAATTTTAGTTTGTGTATTTATATTAATTATCTATATTGTATTTATAATAGCAATCACCTTATTATCCAGAGAGTCTGGATCGAGAACTCAAGTAAATCTTAAGTTATTTGGTACATTAACCCATGACATTTACGGGAATGCATATGTAGTGGAAAATATTATTTTATTTATTCCCTTAGGCATGTTACTTCCCTTATTAAGTTCAAAATTTGAATCCTATCAGTTTTGTCTTATAAGTGGACTATTTGCAAGCATAATAATTGAAGTAACTCAGTATATAACCAAAAGAGGATATTTACAAACAGACGATATCATAATGAATGTATTAGGTACTGTGGTCGGTTTCTTTATCTATAATATATTAAAAGTTATTCTAAAAGCATTAGTTCGATTAAATGATAGTAGTAATAAAACATAAAAATCCACGAAAGACAGATCGTGGATTTTTTCTATTAATATGGTTATTTGTTATTGATTATTTCTATAAATATAGTGCTAATCACTCGTATTTAGTCAAAAGCCGTAACTATTTAAAAAATTCACAAAAATAATGCCAAATTATAAGACAACCTGTAAATCGATTTTTCAATATGGCCTCAGATTTTAGTTGAAGTCAAATTACTAATATATTATAATTCACATATTGGTAAAATATGTAAACCCTTACTATAAAATATCAATCACAAAGATATAAAGATTCCCACAACACGAGTAAGATTATAACCGAATATACTTTTATTCTAAGGAGTGATTCCATGGACCAAACAACGAATAATGATGAGATTCAGATTGATTTGAAAGAGATATTTTATGTGTTATTACATAAGTTATGGATTATTATAATAGTTGCCATCATTGGAGCAGCAGCACTTGGGTTTGTTAATCTTTACTTTATTACACCATTATATACTTCTACTACTAAGATCTATGTAATCAATCGTCAGGACGAAACCAAAACAACGGCATCTGACTTAGCATCGGGAACGCAGTTAACCCAGGATTATATGATATTAGTAACTAGTTATCCAGTGTTAGAGCATGTACTTAAAAATACGCAGGTAGATATGACACCCGATGAATTATCTGCTCTTATTTCATTAAAAAATCCAGATGGAACACGTATCTTAGAGATTAATGTTACAGATACAGATCCAGAGAGAGCTAAGCTATTAGCAGACGCCATTGCAGAAGCGTCTGCGGATCAGTTAGTTAAGATTATGGAGATTGAGAAAGTTAATATCGTAGAATACGGTAGAGTACCATCTTCACCAACAGGCCAGAATATAAAGCGAAGCTTTATAGTAGGTGGAGTAATTGGAGCAGTACTTGCTGCAGCAATTATAATTGCAGTTCATATGTTAAATGATAATATACGGACAACGGATGACATAGAACATTACCTAGGAATTACAACTTTAGGTATGTTACCTTTAGAAGAAGAGTTAATAAAGAAGAAACATAAATCAAAAATTAAGAAAAACAAGAAGAATGTTGTTATAGCAAATTGATTTATCATACATAGAGTAGGAGCTTTTTATGAAGATTAAACATGGTTTTCTTCTTAGAGAAATAGCAGGTTTATTTGTTGTAGTTCCAGTTGGAGAACGTGTTGTGGAATTCAATGGATTGATGAGTTTAAGTGAGAGTGGAGCCTTACTTTGGAAGAGATTAGAAGAAGAGACAACGGATGAACAAGATCTAGTACATATACTTACCAGTAATTATGAAGTGGAAGATATGACTGCAAGAGCCGATGTAGCAGAATTTTTATCTCACATCACGGAGAAAGGACTACTAGAAGTATGAGCTTATCATGGGGACAATTAAGTGGACAGTTAGTAGAGAACTCCCTTAAGAAAAGAATTCCTTTCATAGGCGAGTTTGAATTAACACCTAGATGCAATTTACACTGTAAGATGTGTTATGTCTGCCAAGATAGTAGTAATAAAAAAATAATGAAAGAAGAGCGTACTGCAAAGGAGTGGATACGATTAGCCTATGAAGCTAGGGATGCAGGAATGCTCTTTTTATTACTTACTGGTGGAGAAGTGTTCTTAAGAACGGACTTTAAGAATATATATGAAGAACTATCGAAGATGGGATTATTTATAACCTTATTTACCAATGGAACAATGATTACCCCTGAGATTGCTAGTTGGCTTGGTAGAATTGCTCCTTCTCAAGTAGAGATTACCTTATATGGTGCATCATCTGAAACCTATGGTAGAGTTTGTGGTAATCCAGATGGGTTTTTAAGAACAATGAGAGGGTTAAAGTTACTTCTAGACCAAAGTATCAATGTGCAAATTAAAACAACTATAATAAAAGAAAATATGGAAGATTATGACAGATTGGTGGAGATTGCAGATAGCTTTGGATTAAATCTTGGAGTTGTAAATTATGTAGCACCTAGACGGGATGGAAATAGGCATTCACCAATCCAGGAGCGTCTTTCACCAATAGAATTAGCAACTTTTGAAGAAAAAGTGAGTATGAAAGAGTTTACTGAACAAACGAATCTACTATCTGATAAATTATCCGAACTTCAATCCGATACTATCTTATCACATTCCAAAGATATTGCGAAATATAAAAAACAGCAAGATTTATTAATAAAAGATTACTATACTGATAATTTTCCTTGTAATAGTGGAAAAAATTCCTTTTGGGTAACATGGGATGGAAAGATGGTACCATGTACTTTTATGGATAGTCCTGCTACGTATCCTTTTGAGAAAGGATTTCAAACAGCATGGGAAGAACTTAAGAAAAGTTGTAATCTGGTACCAGTTTGTACAACGTGCCAAGAGTGTTCTTTAAATGAGTACTGCCAATCATGTCCAGCAACTTTACGAATGGAGACAGGAAGTTTTACTGAACCGGCACCGTATCTATGCAAGCTAGCCCAGGAAAGACAGATGAATGCAGATAAATATATGAAGTATGGAGGTATTTTTAATGAAGGAATATGTGAAACCAACATTTGAATTTGTTGAATTAAGAGCTGAGGAAAGATTAGCAACCTGTTTTCAACCATATAAAAGCCCAAGTGCTTTTATAGATTGGTTATTTAGCTTCTTAGGTTTTTGTAACAGCCCATGTAAGCGTTCATCCAGTGGAAATAAACATTGTAGTTAGTAATGTATAGTATTACATAAACGAGCAGAGTACTATGAATTGGAGAATTACCCAATGAGAAATTTCATAAAGATAGCGGGGATATCAATAGAAATCTCTTCAGAAGCCCCATTTAAAATGAATAGAAAGACAAAAGTATTTTCTACAAGCAACTCTGAACATCTTGGACTTAAGGTATTTCTACAGTATAACGAGAATATTATCATACCAGAGAAGGCTTTATTGATAGATGATAATACATACTGGAATAACGGCAAGGGGGTACAAGAGGAAGCTACCATTACTATTTATAATCCGGAAACCAAACAGGTTACCAATCAATTAATTGCAAATAAACAATGGAATCATGCAGTACTTTTGTATCATTCATCACATAAAAATAGTTTGAATCCATTTTTTGAGTTTTTTGGTGAAATCCTATTTCGCAACTGCCTATTATTCCATCAAGGTATGGTAATCCATGCAGCAGCCATTGAATGGTATGGGAAAGGCATTCTATTCTCAGCTCCTTCTGGAACGGGAAAAACCACCCAAGCTAATCTTTGGAGAAAATATAAAGGTGCTAAAATTATTAATGCAGACCGACCAGCTATCAGAGTGATAGGAAAGGATTCTTATGTATATGGAACCTTGTGGAATGGCTCGTCAAAGAAATGCAGCAATCTATCAGTGCCTTTGGTTGCCATTGTGCTAATAGAGCAATGTGAAGGAAATGTTATACATAAATTAGAGAAAAAAGAAGCAATAGAAAAATTAATGCCTAGATGTTTTCTTCCCTATTATCAGGAAGATCTTATGAATCTGGCATTAAGTAATATAGAACAAATTTTGAATCAGGTACCTGTATATTTATTGAAATGCAGGCCTGACCGTGAAGCCGTGGAGTTAGTATACCAATGTGTGAAGTGAAATTAAAGAAGGTTGGCACTATGATGCCAGTGATTAAGGAACTACTAGACGAAGGAAAAAGGGTACGTATCACCGTAACAGGAATGAGTATGTACCCTTTTTTACGTCATAATGTAGATAGTGTAGAACTAATGAAAACCAATTATGCCAATGTACATCGTGGAGATATTGTTTTGATCGTAAGAAAGGATCAGCAATATATATTACACCGGATAATCAGAAAGAAGAAAAAGTATTTTTACCTAAATGGGGATGGACAACAATGGTGTGAAGGTCCAATACTTCCAGAGCAAATGATTGCAAAGGTTTGTAATATCTGGAGAAAAGATCATTGTATCTCTTGTTCTAATAAGCGTTTCAAGGTATTATCCTTCCTTTGGCTTATGGTATTTCCATTTCGGTATCTCATAATCGAAACTTATTTTTTCTTAAGTAAGTTTCTAAAACGAGTTAGGAGTAATTCGATGTGAAACGAAAATTGGTTATTTTGAAGTGGATGTCCGAACAGATTCGGGCATATCTTTTGTCATTCGTTCTTATTATCATCATGAGTGCAATTTTGGCTTTATGCAAAGTTGGACTAGCTTTTATTATTAAATCTCTGATAGACGCAGCAGTGGACGGTGTCCTTAAGAATGCTGTGAATGCATGTGTGTATTTTACCATAGCGGTATTGATTCAAATTGGACTAAAGGGAGTGATATCTTATTTATCCGTTCAAACATCAGAGAATATGTCTAATCAGTTAAGATATGCCATGTATATGCATCTGACTAATGTAAAATGGAGAGAATATAGTAAATATCATTCCGGCGATATTCTAACTAGGATAACCAGTGATGTTGGTATGGTAGTGGAGGGGATGGTAAGTGCTATACCTGAACTAATCTCCTTAGGTTTTGGATTATTAGGAGCATTTGTTGCCTTATTTATCTTTGACCCCATACTTGCTGTAGGTTCCTTATTTTTAGGTCCTATCGTCATTTTGATAGGGTACATCTTTAGTTCCAGATTTATGAAGATACAAAATAAAGCGCAAGAAGCAGAAAGTGATTATCGCTCTTATGTACAAGAATGTATGGAGCATATGCTTGTATTAAAAACATTCTGTCAGGAGAAGGAAAGTGGAGATAAATTTAAGAAGTTACAGGATGAGAAGAAACGATTGGCTATACGAAAGAATATAACAACTACCATAACCGGTTCTTTTGTTACAGGTGGTTTTTGGTTTACTTATTTATTAGCTTTTGGATGGGGAGCAATGAAGTTATTAAAAGGTGCCATATCTTTTGGCACATTAACTGCATTTTTTCAGTTAATTGCTCTGATTCAAAGTCCATTTTTTGGGCTTGCAGGAACGTTGCCACAAATTGTATCAGCTGCAACCTCTGCCAAACGGTTAATGGAACTAGAAAGATTAGAAATAGAGAATCGTAGTGAGATAGTAACAAATCAGTGTTTAACAGCGATTTCCTTCGAAAATGTTAGCTTTTCGTACAATGAAGGAAACTTTGTACTTGATAATATCTCGTTTAAAATTCATGCTGGAGAAATGATTGGATTAATAGGAACATCTGGGGAAGGAAAAACTACCTTGATTCATTTGATTATGCAGCTATTAGAACCGACTTTTGGTAAGATATATTTTCATTGTGGTAGTAATAAAAAAATAGCAGAAGCATCTGTAAGATCCTTTATATCCTATGTACCACAAGGTAATACTTTATTCTCGGGATCCATTTCTGATAATTTAAAAATAGGAAATCCAGATGCTACGATTGATGAGCAGATAGCAGCCCTAGATGGTGCGAATGCTTGGGATTTTGTAAATGATCTGCAAGACGGATTAGACACATTGGTTGGAGAAAATGGCCTAGGTTTATCCGAAGGGCAAGCTCAACGTATTGCAATAGCAAGAGCTTTACTGAGAAAAACTCCACTTTTGATATTGGACGAAGCTACCTCTGCTCTTGATATAGAAACAGAAAAGAAAGTGCTAAAGACCATATCAAAATTAACTCCACGAAGAACTTGTATTATGATTACTCACAGACCCTCCATGCTTGAATATTGTGAAAGGGTCTGGAAGATAGAGAGTGGTGAGTTAATTGAATCGGGTGCCACCATTAACGAAGTTGCAGCCAGTGAAGTAGTTTAGAACGTGCTTTAATAGTGGTAGTAATCTCATTTCTCCTTAATCGTTTAAGTGCATCCATATGTTTTATATTATTAATACCACGATGCATCCAAGCGATAGGAAGTAATATTGGTAATTTCTTGGCATATTTATAATGGTAATTTAATTTTTGTACAGAAGGGAATAGAAATGAAACAATATGCTGTAATTTATAAATTCCAGCTGTTTTAGTAGATTCATTTGCAATATTAATGTATTTATTTATACGTACATTTGTTTCTTGTTCTCTAGTTCTTCTTCCATAAACTCCAGAATGTATAATTTCATTAATGAGAATATCAATTATGGTGTCGGGTATTGCACACATGGTATCAGACACCATATCGGGAATCTCATAACCGAAGAGTTGATCACATAAAGTAAGTAATAAAGAAATGAAATTTTGTATTAGATACTCATCTGCTTTAATCATAATGTAATTCCAATTAATATTGTTTGAGTTTCCTTCTAGGAATAAAACAATATCACATATTTGCCTTAAACCAATTCCTGAAGATCGTAGATGTGTAAGAGCATGGATAGTTAAATGCAGTAATTGATCCTCTATGGACATTTTTAAAACTGGAACTCCACCAATAGTTGTCTTTTCTACATGTTCCCATATTTGATTCGTAAAATTAGGTGATTCTTTGCCCCCATCTTGATCAATAGATATCCAATGAAGTTCAAGGGATAAACTATTTTGATGATAATAGTGAATATGCTTAATAGACATTTCCCCTTTAACATACCCCATCTCCCTTAATAGCTTCTTTGCTTTCTTAATATCTTCCTTCTTAATTAATAAGTCCGCATCCCCCATTGTTCGAAGGTCTGGTTGTGGATAATAATCTCGTATTACCAACCCCTTTAAAGCAATTACAGGAATACCTTCAGCATGGAACTTTTCTAAAACCATACGAACCATTTCAATATGATGGATTTGCTCTGAAGCAGATAGGATCGTTCCCCTTTTCCATTTAATCATAATTTCATTATCCGGTCTTAGATCCGATGGCAATTCTGATAAGATGGGATAGATTAAGGTATGTACTTCATGTGCTAGTGCTTCTTCATATATGTCGTTCCATATATTATGTAAATGCTTGGAATCTACTTGAGTTAAAATAAATGAAGATGGCTTTAGGCCACGAATAGCACTAGATAATAAGTCAATTAATAGTTTACTATGTTCTTCCATAAAAATCCTCTATTCTGCTAAATACCGTGAGCTAGGGTTTTAGCTATTATTTTCAAAGTAGCTTTAAGTTTCCTTTAAACACTTTATAAATAGATGTTTACTCTAAATTGCAATTTTAAGTTCAATCCATATGAGAAACCCAATCCAAGTAGTTTCATTTATTATAGTATACTTCAAATGGAATATATTTACAATATTACATATACGTTTTACTCCAATTACAAATGGAGTTAGATTACATATAACCAAATAATATTTTGATTAGATAGTAAGTCACGTTAGCCTTTATAGATATTAACAAGGTTTATAGAACTAATACCTGTTATAAACAAGGTCAGTGCAGTTATTATAAGGATAAAAAAACTAGGAGTTTTACATCCTAGTTAATTTACTGTATTTATTACCCCATATATCAATCGTCTTTTTCTAAATCAACTTTTTCATCACCGTTAACCGATCCAGATTTTCTAGCTGATACATAATCTTTCTTTGCATCTTTAATAATCTTAGAAACATCCGATTCTTTCACAGCAGAAGCTGCAGCTGATTTTAACTGTTCCTCAGTCATTTTAGATGGATCTTTACCAGCTTTAAATAAGCTAGTTAACAGCTTTATATAGATTAAACCAGAAGCAAAGACAGCAGCATAGACGACTCCAGCCATAATGATAGATGCAGTAACAGTACCAATTCCAGGGATGAAAGATAGTACTGTGGATACAGCAGCACCACCTATAACACTAGCGGCTGATGCAGCAATGTTGGTAATAATTGCAGAAGCAAGTGACTTAAGCAGTGTTTTAGACAGTTTTAATCCAAGGCACTTATTAATTCTAAAATACATTGACCAAATAAACCCAACAGAAGCGAAAAGTGCAGCTGTGCCACCTATTCCGGGTATCCAAGCACTTCCCAACCCAGCCGCAGCAGCTCCTAAGGAGTGATTGATTATTACATCTGCAATATCATCTGTGACATTATCTTTTAGAATAGAATTTTGTGTATTAACTAGCTCTTTTAGTGCTATTTTTAGGGTATAAGGATTTATAATTGCCATGTTCTGTCCCTCCAGCTAATAAAATTAAAATAGTATCCTTTGTGTTTAACCCTTTTTAACACTAGTCGTAATTTTACTTTAAACTGTATTCATACTAATTCACCATTTTAGTATTTTACATAATTATATCATCCAATTAAAGTAATTATAACTTTAATACTACCATGGGTAAAAAAGTTTATGTAGGCATGTTTCTCTAAATACTTAAAAGAATACATTTACTCAGTAATAAACTATAGAATTTACTAACTGATTGTAATAAAATAGAAGGAAAGAACTGTTAGTAAATAAAAAAACAATAACTTACCAAGGAGGATAAACATGCCTAATATTTTTGATGGATTTAATAAACTAGAAGATGAAGATATCAGATACCAGATAGCAACGCTCGAAACCATGACTGTAGCTAATGCATCCAAAGAAATGGGACAAAAAGCAAAAAGAACAGCGGTCAAAATCGTTAATGTATTTGCAGGGTTTATCAATAATAAGCAATTTGATGAACCTGAAGTAATAACCATTCAGGAAATGCTGCAAACTAATAAAACGAAACTTGATGATGTAAGTAGAGAAGATTTAGATAAGAAATTACGAAAGATTTTAATAGAAAAGTGTAACTCTGCAGGGGCAATGTTAACGAATCAAGCTACAGATGATGAGATATCTGTTACTGTTATTCATACAGCTGCCAAAGCCTACAAAGATATTAATGATAAGTTTACCCCTGCGCAAAAAGCGGATTCCATTCAATACCGCTACGCAGAGAAATTCCTTTCGCGTATGCAAAAAGAGATGTCAAAGCAAACCACGACAGAAAAGAATAAAACAGATCAAGTAATCCAGGAAAAAATAGATGATTTAACAGAAAAACAAAGAGAAGAACTAAAAGAAGCATTAAAAGTACAAGAACTAACTGGGCAAACCTTAGGAAATATTTTAAGAAGTGCAGCTGGCCCAGCCACTGTTCTTGCTATTGTTGAAATTTCTGGATTTGGTGCATATATTGCCTTAACTACCATTGTACATGCAATATTTACAACGGTATTAGGAATTACATTGCCATTTGCCGCATATACAACACTAACAAGTACCTTAGCATTTCTAACTGGGCCAATTGGTTGGATTGCAGTCATTGGAGTTGGAGCATTCCAACTAAATCGTGGTAAGAATAAGTTAATATACGAAATATTAGCACAAATGGTTTGGCTTAGTGTAAATATATATGGTAAGAAATTTACTCCTGCTGATGAAGAACTACCAAGCTGGATACCAGATTATGAGCGGGATGCAGCAAAAAAAGAAGAAGAACGTTATCAAAGTATAATGAGTGAAAATAAAGAGATAAGAGATAAATACAATCTTCTGAAAAAACAGATCAATAATAATGAAGCAAAACGAAAGAGTTACAACGATATGATTCAAGATTTCAAACGAAGAATGAACGAATCAGAGTATCGAGTGAATAATTTAGAGTTAGAAAAAGCAGATTTAGAAAAGAATATTTTAATCATTAATGAAGAATTAAAACTATATACCGAAAAAGTCAATGAATTAAATGATAGTAATCAGGAAGAAAGTAATGCTCAGATACTAAGTTTTAATTCCAAATTAGAATCTCTAAATTTAGAATTAGTGAAACGAAATAAAGAAATTTTAGGTTCTATTGATATTATGAATCAATTTGCTAGTGATATCAAAATAAAAGAAAATGAAATTGAGAAGTTGCAAAGTGATTTATTTGCAAAGGAAATACAAATTGAAGCGTTAAAAGAAGAATTAGATAAATCTACATCAAAAGTAGAAAAAGAGATTGAAGGTAGAAAAAAAGAAATCGAACAAAGATGGACAATGTGTTATGAGAAATTTATCTTTGAGAAAAGTGCCATTGCAGATGCAGTAAAGGATTTTGAACGAGCTGACCTTGGAAGAATCGAAGGTGCTTTAATGGAATTACATCAGACAACAGACAAACGTTCTTTAAGTCGTGGTAAAATGAATGGTGAATTTGCTCACTGTGATCATATGGATTTTAGCATCCGCTCAGGTTTTCCATGTAGAATTTTATATGAAGTAATTGCGGATGGTAAAAAAGAAGTAAGGATCGTAAAAATATATAAACACAATAATAAATTTGGGTCATAAATTTTTAATACTTTTTTTAGAGTTGTATCATTGACTTGTACCTAATAAAATAGTAACATGCTTAAATATTCTATTTCTTTTAGAGGGGTAAATAACATGAATGAAAAACTATATAGATTTATGCAAGGGCGTTATGGTGCAGACCAGTTTTCTAAGTTTTTAGTAGTTGTTGGAATTGTAATTGTATTATTATCTAATTTTATCGGTGGAATCTTTTTGAATATATTTGGATTGGCTGCATTTGTATACGCTTATTACCGAATGTTCTCAAGAAATCATCCAAAAAGGTATCGTGAAAATCAGAAGTACTTAAGCTACATAAGTAGGTTTAAAAACTTCTTTCGTAGACAAAATGGTCACATGGGTCAGCGAAAAACACATCACATCTATAGCTGTCCAAAATGTAAACAAAAAATTAGGATACCAAGGGGAAAAGGTAGAATCGAAATAGCTTGCCCTAAATGTCATACAAAGTTTATTAAACGAAGTTAATTCATTTAAGAATATAATAAGTAAGTGGGGCTGTCGCATTAACGATTGAAAATCGTGAGGCGACAGCTTCTTTTGGGTCTAAAAATGCTATTATACTATCTGTTTCAGAGTGACTTGAACAGTG
>JARBTX010000157.1 GCA_029239975.1 Anaerocolumna sp. | reverse complement strand
TATGATGTTGATAGCGTCTTAACAAACGGAAAGAATGAAATTCAAAGTGTAATCAAAGAAATGATACTCAAAAATTTAGAACATCATGACATTGGAATACAATTAATTAATATAACAATTCAAGATTCTGAACCACCTACAAAGGAAGTAATGGAAGCCTTTAAAGCGGTTGAAACAGCGAAACAAGGTAAAGAAACTGCAATTAATAATGCTAACAAATATCGAAATGAGAAATTACCAGAAGCGGAAGCGGAAGTAGATAAAATTATTAAAGAAGCAGAAGCAAAAAAACAAGAGCGTATAAATGAAGCAACTGGACAGGTTGCAAGGTTTAATGCTATGTATGAAGAATTTGTAAAAAATCCTATTGTAACAAAACAAAGAATGTTCTACGAAGCTATGGAAGATGTTCTTCCATCCCTTAAAGTAATTATTGATGGTACTGATGGTGTTCAAAAAATACTTCCTCTTGAATCTTTATTCGATGTGAATACCGCTACTACTACAGTTACAGATCCTACGAATAATAACACGGAAAGTGAGGGCGAATAATTATGTTTAAAAAGATTCTATTAAGTATATTTGCTATATTGGCAACTGTCCTGTTATTCTCTTCTATTGTTATTACTGGTGAAAACGAATATAAATTGATAAGACAATTTGGAAAAGTAAATAAAGTAATCACAACTCCTGGAATCAGTTTTAAAATTCCATTCTTACAAAGTGTAAATACATTACCGAACGAGATTTTATTATACGATTTAGCATCATCTGATGTTATAACTATGGATAAGAAAACTATGATAAGTGATAGCTATGTCTTGTGGAAAATAACAGATCCACGTAAATTTGCTCAATCCTTAAACTCTTCCATTACAAATGCAGAAAGTAGAATAGATAGTACCGTTTATAATGCTGTAAAGAATGTAATTAGTAGCTTATCACAAAACGATGTTATTAGCAGTAGAGATGGCATGCTAACTACTTCTATCATGAATAACATTGGCAACTCCATGGATGAATATGGAATTACCCTATTAACGGTTGAAACAAAACGATTAGACTTACCTTCTGATAATAAAACAGCAGTTTATGAAAGAATGATATCCGAACGTGACAAAATCGCAGCTACCTACATTGCAGAAGGTAACTCTGAGGCCCAAGTAATCCGTAATACAACCGATAAAGAGATATCAATTAGTTTATCAACTGCTAAGGCACAGGCAGAAAGCATTATAGCAGAAGGTGAAGCAGAATATATGAAGATTCTTTCGGATGCCTATAAAGATAAAAACCGAACTGAATTCTATTCTTTTGTTCGTTCCTTAGATGCAGCGAAAAACTCATTAACTGGAAATAATAAAACGATAATCCTTCCATCCAATTCCCCAATTGCTAAACTTTTTATTGGTGAATAATTTTATAAAGTATCGATACCTACTTAAAAGATATGGATACTTTATCTATATATAAAACTGATATTTAATTTTAATTTTCACAATAAATATATTGATATTTTAGTGAAAATGCTATACTATTATTTTGTGTGTTTATGATGTTACAACGATTTTACTAATATAGAATTGTTTTAAAGATTACAAGGAGAATGCAATGGATAGAGATACCATTTTAGTCGTGGACGACAGCGAAATCATATGCAGTATTATAAAAGGCATATTAGAAACACCAAATTTGCATATTGCTATCGCACATTCTGGTGAAGAAGGTATAAGCAAAGCAAAAGAAATAAAGCCTACCCTTATTTTACTTGATATTATAATGAATGGTATTGATGGCTACGAGACTTGCCGAATTCTAAAGGAATATGAAGAAACAAAGGACATCCCTGTAATTTTTATCACTGGAAATAATGATTCCGATTCTGTGTTAAAGGGATTTGAAGTTGGTGCAGCTGATTATGTTTCCAAGCCTTTTATACCTGAAGAATTAAAAGCTCGAGTAAAAGTGCATATGCAAAACATTAAGAATCAGAGAGAATTACAATTCTTAATGAAAGAATTAAAAGAAATGGCAACTACAGATTATCTAACTAAACTGTATAATCGACGTTATTTTACCGAACAATTACTAGATTACGTAGCTAATAACAATAATCCTATTTCACTTATAATTTTTGATATCGATAATTTTAAGAAAGTAAATGATACTTATGGACATAATGCGGGTGATATGGTTCTACTTACTGTATCACAAATATTTAAGCTAATTCTTCGTGAAGAAGATGTAATAAGCAGATGGGGTGGCGAAGAATTTATGATTTATATGCCTGATACCACTGCTGAGAAAGCGCTAGATATTGCAAATAAGCTTCGAAATGAAGTTAGTAAATACACTTATCACTGTGATAATGCCTCCTTTCATTGTACTGTTACAGGTGGTGTCATTCAGTATGATAGAGAAATATCTCCTGAGAAGAACATTACGAATGTAGATCAAGCTTTATATTTCGGAAAATCATCAGGCAAAAATCGTTGCATCTATAATTATCCAATCATGGTATAAGAAATTCATTATATATAAAATGACGCCAAAGTAATTATAAGTTATATAAATTATAAGTTTAATAAGACCTATAATTAAAGTATAACTAAAATTATCTTTGGCGTTTTATGATTACTCTGCTCTTAATGCTTCTACAGGATCTTTCTTCGCTGCCATTTTCGCTGGTAACCAACCACCTAACACTGTTAAAGTAACGCTAATTATTACTAATATAACAGCATGAACTGGATTCATTTTTGCAACATTAGGTAAATCAGCAGCTTTTTCTATGATTCGATTGGTTGGAAACAGTAGCAATCTGGCTATTGTTATACCTAATACGCCGGAACACGTACCAATAATAAATGTTTCTGCATTAAAAACTCTTGTAATATCTTTCTTTCTAGCGCCAAGTGCCCTTAATACTCCAATCTCTTTAGTACGCTCTAAAACAGATATATAGGTTATAATTCCTATCATAATCAAAGATACTACCAACGATATCGCTGCAAATGCTATTAAAACAAGAGTAATCGCATTCATTATATTCTCAGATAAAGATGATATTGCACTTGCCAAATCAGTATAAACAATCATATCTTCTTTCTCCTTACCTTCATTAAAAGCATCCAAATACCTTAAAACAACCGATTTACTATTAAAATCCTTTGGATATATATTAATGATATACGGTATTCCATTTGCTCCAAGATAGGAAAGCATATTATCTCTAATAAGTTTACCCTCATCACTATCTAAATCAAGTGCTTCTCCCGTAAGCACATTATAATCTGCATCCATTTGAGCTAAAACTATATCAGAATCTTTGTTTTGTTCTATAACGTATTCTGTTAATTTGTCTGAATAAGCAAGCCCTTCTTCTAGCAAAGAAAAATCATTCTCTTCTTTTGATCGTATAATCCCACTAATATTAATGGGAATCGCATTTTCATCTTTATACAAATCAATCAGATTAGCTGGATTATTAATCGTAAAAAAATCACCGTTTTTTGTATAATAATCATTATTTAATATCACTTTTAACTCGTACCCAATAATATCATCAAATTGTATGCTCTCTGCTTCGTAATCCATATCTAGAACTTCTAATATATCTTTATCAATCCGATTTCGGTTATCGACAACTAATAAAACATCATTCATGGATTTTGGGAAACTTCCAGATAATAAATCAAAATTTTCTTCTAGATAACTATTGTCATTTTCGGTTAAACTCATGGGGTATGACCCAAAATTAATAGACTCTGTTTTTACTAAGGTTGCTGTCTTACCATCTGATTTTAATAAATTAAGGCCTACTAGTCTAGTATAAGATATTCCTGAAATAAGGTTCTTATCTATATTGTCAATATAGTCCATGTATTCATTCGTAAATTTATTATTGTGAACCATAGTATTTGCTGAAGAATCATATGGATAGACCACTGTTACATCTGGATATTGTTCCTTCTTTGTATCAACGTTATTTATCTCTTTTCTTTTCTCTCTCATTTCATCAAAATCAACAATAGTAGCTTGCTTGGAAATCATGATAGGAAAAGATGATAATGTTCCAGCTTCAAATGAATTAATTTCTTGATCAAATCCATTGGATAAAGATAATATAAGCGCAATACCTATAATACCAATGCTTGAAGCAAAGGCTGTTAATAAAGTTCTCCATTTTTTTGTTCTAATGTTCATACCGGATAATTTTAAAGCTGTAAAAAAGCTCATACCTGTTTTTTTGAGCTTATAATTTATATTTGTATATTCTTCATTAAGTGGATTTGAATCGTCAATTATCTCCCCATCTTTAAATTGTACAATTCGATCAGCATAAGAATGAGCTAGTTCAGAATTATGAGTAACCATAATAACTAACTTATCTTTTGCTATTTCTTTAATTAACTTAAGAATTTGAATACTTGTCATTGAATCAAGGGCACCTGTTGGTTCATCAGCTAAAATGATATCTGGGTCATTTGCTAATGCTCTAGCAATGGCAACTCTTTGCATTTGACCACCTGATAACTGATTTGGTTTCTTATGCATATGTTCCTTTAATCCAACTTTCTCTAATACCTCTTGTGCTTTCTTATGTTTTTCCTTTTTTGCTACACCACTTAATGTCATACCTAACTCAACATTAGTAAGTATACTTAAATGTGTTATCAAATTATAACTTTGAAATATAAATCCTATACTGTTATTTCGATATGCATCCCAGTCCTGATCTTTAAAATCCTTCGTTGATTTTCCATTTATAATTAAATCACCACTATCATACTGATCTAAACCGCCAATTACATTTAAACAAGTAGTTTTACCAGATCCACTACTACCTAAAATGGCAACAAATTCATTTTCTCTGAACTTTAAACTAATTCCTTTTAGAGCTTCTTGAGTAAAATTACCTACCGTATAACTCTTTCTGATATTTTGAAGTGTCAGCATTCATTTTCTCCTATTAAAGTTTTTAATTTGATACCAATATCAAAAACTAAATTTTATCACAGTTGTTATATGCAAAATATTATATTAATATTTATTCTAGACAAAATTCGAGTTTATGTGTATGATATGCAAAGAGATATAAACGTATCAATGTAATATTATGCAGTTTTTATCACGAAAAAATTACACATTATTAACATCTATATAAAATATTTAGTTAAATAATGTAATTATTATTTAGTAATTAAACTCTAGTAGCTAAATTCTAGCAGTTAAACTTAGTTGTTAAACTCTTGTTGTTAAACTCTTGTTGTTAAACTCTAGTAATAAATTTATTAATTAAAATTATAGTCCGTAGAATAAGCTTGAAATTAAGGAGAATTATCATGGCATATGAAATACTTGTATTAGACATAGATGGCACATTAACAAATTCCAAAAAAGAAATATCAACTAATACGTTAGAAGCAATAAGAAAGATTCAAGAACGTGGTCATAAAGTAGTATTAGCATCCGGACGCCCAACACCTGGTATCGTACAACTAGCAAAACAATTAAGTCTTTCTGAATACAATGGTTATATTTTATCCTATAACGGTGCAAAGATTATTAATTGTAACACCAATGAAGTGATTTACCAAAAGACATTACCTAAGGAAATGATTAAAGATTTATATGAAGCTGCTATACAAAATAATGTTGGAATTATCTCTTATGAAGATGATACGATAATCGCTGGTACATCAATTGATGAATTTATGGAGAAGGAAGCTAAAATTAATAATATACCAATAAAAAGGGTAGATAATTTTAGCGAATATATAACTTTTGATGTGAATAAATGTCTTATGACTGGACCAGGAGATCATCTGGCTCAGGTAGAACAAATTATGAAGCAAAAGTTTGGGCACATTCTAAACATCTACCGATCCGAACCATTTTTCTTAGAAATAATGCCGAAAGACATTGATAAAGCATATTCCTTAAGTAAATTATTAGAGCACTTAGGATTATCAAAAGATCAAATGATTAGTTGCGGAGATGGTTATAATGATTTATCCATGATTCAATATGCTGGTATGGGTGTTGCTATGGCAAATGCACAAGAAATTGTAAAAAATGCAGCTGATTACATAACACTATCCAATGATGAGGATGGTGTTGCTCATGTTATTAATGAATTTATGTTATAATAATCTTTGACTATTGTAATACATCAAAGATATCATTCTATCGTACGTTAAACGTATGTGTTTTTATCGAATCTTGCTCCTTGGGGCAAAGCTTTAAAAGTGGGGGTATAATAATGAACTTAAGTGATACAGATTTATATCATATTACATTAGGCACATCAGATGACATCGATGAATTAGAGAATTTATATAATGTCTTAAATGATTCTCTACAAGAAGGAACAAATTACCCTGGATGGAAAAAGGGAATCTATCCAATAAGAGAAACTGCAGAAAGTGGCATTGCAACCAAAACATTGTATGTATTAAAAATACAAAACGAAATAGCCGGTACAATTATCTTAAATCATCATCCGGAGGACGCTTATAAAAATGCTCCATGGGGTATAGTGGCTGACTATAACGATATTATTGTTATACATACATTTGCAGTACATCCAAAATTCATGGGTAAAGGAGTTGGAAAATCCTTGCTTGAATTCGCAATACAACATGGAATAGAAAACAAAATGAAATCCATAAGATTGGATGTTTCCATTCATAATACACCTGCTATTTCTTTGTATGAAAAATGCGGATTTCAATATGTTGGATTTGTGTCAATAGTGTAGACACAAAAAGTTTAACTCACTAAGCAGCTGCTTCATGAACTGCATTAGGCGTCATATCATTAATTGCACCATGAAT
>JARBTX010000057.1 GCA_029239975.1 Anaerocolumna sp. | reverse complement strand
TGTTTTGAGAAAACCGTTGGATTAGGTAAGAAAAACAGCAGTTTTCTGTTAAATGCCATATTACATTGTTATACAATGTTATTTGTAATTTTAGGTTGGGTAATCTTTAGATCAGAAGGAATAAGCAATTTATTGCAATATTTTAATACGATGTTTGGAATATCAAAAGTAGATTTCATTAATGATAATACGATACTTTTATTCAACGAAAATTATATAATTCTTATTATTTCCATCATCGCATCTACTCCTATTTATAAAATAATAGGTAAAAAGCTCTGTCAACGAAACATTTTTAGCAATTATATATTACCAGTATGCTATTTTGTACTATTCTTATTTTCTGTAGCAAGTATTTTAAAAGGGAACTATAATCCATTTATTTATTTTAATTTTTAGATCGGAGAATATTAATGAAAAATGAAATGTTACCTAAAAAAATTTTTTGTCTGATATTTTCTCTTTATTTAATTGTTTTAGGTGGTATAAGTATTTGGAATTCTCGTAGTGCAATAGTAAGTATTGTTAATACAATTAATATAAGTAGAATGGCTGAGATGACATCGAGTTTTGAAAATAGTATTAATAAAAATTTTGCATTTCATAAATATTTTATTAACATTGATGGAATGGAAAAAAGAATACTAAATAAATATGTGATCGAAGATGTATCTGAAACTGTTGTTAAGGACTTACAAGGGCAGTTAAATTTTATTTCAGAAGAAGCTAAGGAGTTAGAGAAAAAGGTTTCTGCTATTCAGAATTTAGATTATTATTGTTCCGATAAAAATATCCCATTTCTTTATATCCAAGTACCATTTAAAGCAGATGCTAATAAAGAATATTTACCAATAGGAATTAAAGATTATTCAAGGGAGAATGCTGATAATTTTCTTAATGAATTAAAATTATTAAAAATGGATAGTATTGACCTAAGAAAAGAATTGAATATTAAGTTTTTTAATACAGATCATCACTGGACGATTGAGTCTGCTTTTGAAGCATCACAACTAATAGCTCAATTATTGATAGAAAAATATGGATTTCATGATTTAGATCCAGAGGAAATAATAGCAGATAGCAATAATTATACTATTGATACTATCAAAAATTGTTACCTTGGTTCTCAGGGAAAGAGAACTGGAACTTTATATAGTGGTTATGATGATTTTACATATATAACACCAAACTTTTTAACAAGTTATTCTTATGAACATGTTGTCGGAGATGAATCGGTCTTATATAAAGAAGGCAGTTTTGAAGAAGCTTTGATTTCAGATGCGTTAGAAACAGAGTATACACCAGAATATTATTCTTCGTACTTGAATAATTCATATTGTGAAATGATTATTAAAAATCACAATGCATATAACGAAAAAAAAATTTTCATTATTGCCGACTCATTTGGTAGGCCATTCAGTGCATTTTTAAGCCTTTACTTTTCCGAAAGTGTTGTAGTGGATACCCAAAAGGGTAGATTTAAAAAAGATATATATCAATACATTGATATGTATAAACCAGACATTGTAATAACTTTATTTAATAGTGGAATGTACAATGATGAAAGTGTTTTTAACTTTTATAATAAAAGTAACTAGAATTATAAAAAATGAACTGCCCCATAAGTTAGATTTTAGGTCTAACTTATGGGGGCACATAAAAGCCACAATCATGTGGCTTTTAATATTTTGAGTCCTTGTATCAAGTTTTCATTTTACGCCACTTTCTCCATCATTTCCTTCACAACCGGCACCTTACCTAATACGGGCATCAATACAATCGATACAATAATTCCAAATACGTTCTGTATAATATTAAAAGGTATTCCAGATAAAGCGGTGCCAATTCCTAACCCCATTATGAATCCTTCAAAGATGAAATATCCACTTGTTACGATGAAACCACCACAGATACCAGCTAGAACGAGTGCGATTAATTTTTGAATTGTATTATGAAAGAGCTTGATAAATAAATGATATACAATGCTACCAATAATTGCAGCAAGAGCCTTTATTATTAGTGTTGCAGCAGCGAATCCAACGTAACCCGAGAAAATGTCAGCAAACATGGAACCAATGCCTGCAGCTAATCCACCATAAATTGGACCAAGAATGATACCGGATAATAATACAAGGCCATCGCCAAGATGGATGTATCCCCCTGTAGGTGATGGAACTTTAATAACCATTGTAGCAATACAAGTCATGGCTGCCATTAATGCTGTTAGTACAATTTTAAGCGTTCTGTTACTTTTCATAATTCATTCCTCTTTCTATCTCATTATTGTCATCATAAATAATCATTGCAGATATTAAAAGTAATATATACCATGTTTGGTATGATTATAAGTACCAGAAACAATAAAAATAACAGTGCCAGTTAATAAAACGAAACATTGTTTACATAAAGTATGAATCTTCTGTGACCAAACGGTGAATGACCAGGTATCATTTTTATGAAATACCTGGTCATTCGATATTTTGGGTATAAACTTTATATTTGATGAATAAACGCTACAATGTTATAAATGAATCAAATTAGTAATAACGTCAACTTATGTTGTTCTAGTCCATTAAATAATTATCTTTAAATAAAACAAGTTAACTTTATAATCTATTACTTCATAGTAAAGTAACATTCGGATGAAACATTTCATTAATTTCCTTGATTAGAGCAGGTTTACATTTTATCTTACGATCAAAGGTAAGAAGCCCATTGGTTTCTTGTTCTACATCACTTAATTGTGTATAACAATATCCAAATATTAATTCAGACTTTAGAATATTTTCAATTACATAGCGGTATTGCGAACAAAATTCTTCTTCACTTAAAGCACTTGAGTAACCCCAACTACTTTCTAATTCAGATTTATAATTGATACCACCACATTCAGTTATAATAATTGGTTGACCTTCGTAGTGAAATCCATCCGCAAATATATTTTTTCCAGCGGAATAGGAGGAAAGTAGGATATTTTTCTCTGACAAAAAACGTTTAAAGTAATCTCGCTTTTGTGTTTCACTTTCATTTCCATGAGTATAGTTATGGATTGCACATATGTCTGTTTTGGTCATTTCCCAACCATCATTATTTATAACCAATCTGGTTTGGTCTAAACTTTTGATAAAATAGTATAAGGATAGCGTATGACTTTGTTCGGTTATATTACTCTTTATATTGGGTATAGCCCAGCTTTCATTAAATGGTACCCAGGCTACTAAACACGGATGATTATAATCTCGTTTTATGATTTCATTCCATTCATTTATATAATTTATTGCGGTGTTATCTGTATAAATACATGCAGCAGGAGCTTCACCCCAGACTAAGAATCCTAACTTATCAGCCCAATATAAGAACCTAGGATCTTCTACTTTTTGATGTTTACGACATCCATTAAAGCCCATTTCTTTCATAACTTTGATATCGTATTGAAAAGCGCTATCGTCTGGAGCTGTGAGTATACCATCTGGCCAATAACCTTGATCTAATACGAGTTTAAAATAATAAGGGTGATTATTTAAGTAAGTCATACCGTTTTCAGTATGAATTTTACGCATTCCAAAGTAACTTATTATTTCATCACATACACGATCACCTATCTTTAGTTTTAAAGAAATATCATATAAAACAGGATTTTCGGGAGTCCAATTTCTTTTTCCACCATGTGCCCCCGTATGAAAAATTTTATCACCATAGATATTGATGGAGCGTTTGAATACGCTATTACTTGAAACACTATATTGATCATGACATATAATTTCACTCTCATATTGTATGGTTATTTCTAAATAAGAATTATGGTAAAAATCCTGTAATTCCGTTTCTATATGAATTTCACCACAATCAATATCGGGAGTTAATTTAATCCTTGATATATGATACGGGGCAACGGGTTCTAACCAGACCGTTTGCCATATTCCTGAAGTGCGTGTATACCAGATACGTTCACTTTTTTCCTGCCAAAATTGCTTGCCTCGTGGAATACTCTCATCGGTTGCAGGGTCTTCAACATATACAGCTAATAATTGATTTTCCGATAATTTATCCAGATAGTTTGTAATATCAACAGAAAATCCCACAGAGCCACCAGTGTGTTCAAAACACATATGCTCGTTCACAAATATTTTGCAGTAGTAATCAACAGCTCCAAAGTTTAGCAGAATTGTTTTATCTAACCAATCCTTTGGAATTTGGAATTCTCTTTTATAAAAACATCGATTATGTATAGATGTATCATGGATACCACTTAGCGTACTTTCAAAGCAAAAGGGGACTTGTATCGTTTTAGATAAAACATAATTTCTCTTTTCCCAATGATCTTTTAATGCCTTGTTATCATCATCAAATTCGAAAGACCAAGCACCATTTAAATTTAGCCATTCTTTTCTTTCAAATTGTGGACGTGGATATTCTGTTCGTAACATATATGCCTCCTTAGTAATTTATCCTAAACATATAGGATTCATTACAGTGGTTTCTATTCTGAATTTTATTATTAATATATAAAATTTGTTAAAATAATACTAGGTTCCTTAAAGTTAAAATCGGTTCATTAAATATATGTGTAATCTATGTATAAATCTGTGTGTACTTTATGAATGAAGCATTATTCTATTTTCCCAAAATGATAATCTCAGATATTGAAATTTTATCTTTATTTTCTTTTGGTTTTAAAACTAGTTTTATCTTTCTAGCTTCAGTTGGCGAAAAACTTAGTATAGCGGCGCGCTTTTCCATATCTTCAGGGAGAATGCAACCTTCGTATTTATGTTTATTATCAATTATCAAATCAAATGATGTAAAATCATTCTCAACATCTACTCCACGGTAAACCAAAATCGTCGATATATTCCTTATATCTAGCAAGTCTATTAATATCTCTACTTGACCATTTTCATTTAATTCACTTACTAAGTCATAAGGATGATTTTTTTTATGGATTGTAAAGATTCCATCTGTTAACAGAGCGGTTGGGTCTCCATTCACTGTCACTTGGCTTGTTTTGGCTACATTTAAGAGCGTTGATGAGAACGGTTTTGGTTGGTATGAAATTGTAGGTCCATCTACATACATCTCACCAGACTCCGTAAATATTACTCGGTCTATATTTACTTGTCTATTACCACCACCAACTCCCGGAAAAGTGTGAGTATGATAAACCATAAATAATTCGCTGCCATCTAACCCAGTGGTAAAACTATGATGCCCAGGTCCAGATATATTCTTATAAGTGCCAGCGGTTAAAATAGGATTATCCTTTGACTTTGTAAATGTTCCTAAAGGTGAATCACTTGTAGCGTAACCTACAGAATAAGTTGGCGAAGCAAAAAAATTAGCTGAATAAGTTAAATAATATGTATTGTTATGCTTTATCATTGCTGGACCTTCATTCCAGTAGGTATCGGCGGATCCTTTTTCCCAAAGCTGTGTTGGGGTAGTAAGAAGAACGGGTTCTCCATTAACAGATATCATATCGTCATTTAATTGAACTCCATAAATTTCACTCTTACGTATTCCGTTCTGTATATTCTCAGAACAATCTCTTGCATAATACAAATATTTCTTCCCATCATCATCAGTAAATACAGTAGCGTCAATTGCTGCATATCCATCATCAAATAAAGGTTTATCTAGAGCATCCTTAAATAAACCATCTGGTGTGGATGAAGTAGCAACACTAATACGAAGAGATCCATTACGGTTCTTAGCTGTAAGATACATATAATAGGTACCATCCTGTTCAACAACTTCTGGTGCCCAGAAGCAATCAGTAGCCCATGATTCTTCGGTTTTTATATAAACCATCTTTTTATCAGTCCAATTCACTAAATCCGTTGACTTCCAACAATAATAACCATTGTTAGAAGAAGTACAATACATATAGTAGAAACCATCCTTTGCTTTTAGAACAAATGGATCGCCAATATTGTTTACATTGGATGGATTACTATAGAGATTAGGATCCTCTTCGGCTTGTATAATATTAAGTAGTTCCATGTTATTACAACCTCCTAGAAAGATACAAATACAACAAATTATCATAGATAGTAATAATTTTTTCATGTTACATAAATCCTCCATAAATTATGGATGTTTAAGAAAAGAAATCTCCAAATCATTTGGAAAATATTTGTGGGAAGAGCAAATATTTATAACATAATTTCTGAAAGAAATGATAATTCCAAATATTGGAGTATATTGTAAATGTTATTTGTAAGTAATTACCAAATGGAGTAAATAATTACAATTAGTAAGTTGAAATATAAAATTGTGTTGTGCATATTACACAAATAAAAACCTATATTTTTTATAGAACAATCATTGACTTCCATATATTGGAAATGGTAATATGAAGCTACGAAGAGCAAATATATATCAAACCATTTCCTACATAATTTTTGAAGTAAAGTGACACGCAAGATAACAAAGAAGACGGGAGGTGAATGAAAATCATGAGAACAATGAAAAAAAGGATTTTATTAGACTTAAATGATACTGCCGGAACCGCTTTAATAGGAAAAGCATTATCATCAGAGATACGTTTAGATATTTTGAAATTGCTAATAGAGAAAGCTTCCAATGTAAGTGAAATCGCTAATATATTTAGTATTCCACTATCATCAGCAGCATTACATATCAAAGTATTAGAAGAAGCAAAATTAATAACAACACAAGAGAAACCAGGTTTACGTGGTGCGCAAAAACTATGTGGTATCGCATTTGAAGACATTTATTTTAATGCTTTTAAACATAAAAATGGGGTTGAGAATCGTAAAACATATCAATTTGAGATGCCCATTGGTAATTATTATGACTGCAATATCTCTGGTCGATGTGGAATTATTAGTGAAAAAACGTATTTAGGAATCGAAGATTCACCATATAGCTTTTTTACCAATGAAAGATTTGATGCACAGCTAATATGGTTTGACACAGGATTTATTGAATATCGTTTTCCATCCTATTTATTAAAAAACGCAAAGGTGGCAGAGTTATCATTTTCATTTGAAATCTGTTCTGAAGCTCCAGGCTATCAAAATGATTGGCCTTCGGATATTACGGTATGGATTAATGAAAAAAAGGTTTCAACTATTTTTTCAGCAGGTGATTATGGGGATAGAAAAGGTAAATTAAATCCATTATGGTGGAGTGATACAATGACACAATATGGTGTCTTAAAAACCTTAACCATTAATTCATTTGGTTGTTTTGATGATTCCGTGAAATGCTCGGAGCATACACTGAACTCTCTTGGGCTAAACGATGGTTATTACATCAGTTTTAAAATTGGTGTATTAAAGGACGCAAAGAATGCAGGTGGTATTAACTTATTTGGTGAAAAATTTGGGGATTATCCTCAAGGAATTGTTATGCATGTAGTAGTTGACCACGAAGGAGAAAAATAATACTAGAATTTAAATTTGCCAAAGCGGCCAAAAATGTAATGGAGGGTGTTTATGAAAAATATATTTGCAAAACGAACAATTAGTATATTTTTAATATTGGTTTTAATTATTACTACACTAACAGCATGTAAAAACAAAGATACTAGTGAAAATGGTGATAAATCTGCTGTTGAAACGTCAGCAGATAGTACAAAACAATCGGATACAGATAAAACAGATGATGCGAATAGCGATGCAAGTAATACAGAAAATACGGTACAAAATGTAAGTTCAGAGATTAGGGGTAACGTAAATCCTACGGATGATCAAAAGAATATTGTAAATAACACCTTAAATGATACTTATTTAGGGGATGTATATAGTGAAGTAATTCCAAATGATTATTCTGCGTATCCGTTGAAAGAAAAAGTCACATTGGATGTATGGATGCCTTCTAACTCCATATTAGCTTCTGTTGTGCCAGATATGAATCAACATTATGTATTTAAGAAGATAGAAGAATTAACAGGAATTAAAGTAAATGTTATTACACCACCATTAGGCCAAGAAGCAGATGCTTTTACTCTAATGATGGCTTCAGGAGAATTACCAGATATCATAATTGAAGCAGGAAGATATCCAGGTGGTATTGAAGCTGGTGTAAATGACGGAGCTTACATAGAATTAACAGACCTACTTGAAAAAAATGCTCCAAATTATTCAGCATGGCGTAATTCCGATGAAATGAGAAGAAAAACAACGGTAACGGATACTGGAAGATTAATTGCATTTTATGGTCTTGCTCCATATTCGGAATGGACCTGGTTTGGTATGTTAATCAAACAAGAAGCATTAGATAAAACAGGATTACCAGTACCAAATACAATTGATGAATGGCATACTTTCCTAACTAAATGTAAAGAAGTTGGATATGATGAGCCTCTTAATTATGGTTCTACCTATGGTCAGATTTTTACAGGTATTATCAATGGAGCATATGGAGTATGGGATTGGGTATTTAAAGATGGCAACGGAAAAGCAGCCTGGGGTCCAGCTAGTCCAGCAGCAAAAGAGTATTTAAAAACAATGCAGCAATGGAATTCAGAAGGATTATTAAATCGTGATTGGGCAACTGCTGACTTTAATCAAAGAATGGCAGAAGCAGTTTCAGATGATTGTGCAGTTATGATGGATTCGCCAGATACCATGTGGGGATATTGGAAGACAGACAATAACATAGATTTTGTTGCAGCGCTTAATCCTATTTTAAATGCTGGTGATAAATCAGCAACAACCTATCTTAACTTTAAGAGAACAGGAACAGATGCTGCAATTACAACACAATGCGATAATGTAGAAGCAGCGTTAGCATGGCTTGATTTTGCTTTTACAAAAAAAGGATGGGAACTATATAACTTTGGAGAATATGGAACAGTCCATCTAGTAGATGAAAATGGTATGCCATATTATAAAGAAGACGGATTTATGTATAATGATCCAGATGGTCAACCTTTGTCTAACTTAATCTGGAAATACAGAATTCATAGTTTCCCAGATATTCGTGATGAACATAATTCCAATCCACTTATTACTGCAAAGGGAAGTTATTCTGGTGATATTCGTAAGTACTGGACTGAAAATATGGAGACTAGTATGGCAATGCCACCAATTACTTTCACATCAGAAGAAGCTTCACGAGAAGCAGAATTAGGTACACAACTATCAACTTTAAGAAATGAATATTTTGCAAAGATTATCATGGGTGAATTATCCGTTGACGCATATGATGAATTCTTAGATCAGGCTAAAAAAATGGGTATGGATGAATTTATAAGTCTTCACCAAGCGGCATTAGATCGTTATAATGCAAGATAATTTAGGTTGAATAGGAGGTGGCCAGTTTATGCGTAAAAGAGAGAAAGATAGTGCAAACTCTATATCTACTAAGTCCAATTTAAATAAAATAAATAGGAATAAAACTAATAGGAATAAAGCAAATTGTTATAATATAAGTACTTTATCCATCATAAAAAAAGATATGAAAAAGAATTGGTTCGCCTACATGCTGGCCATTCCTGTCATCGTATGGTACCTAGTTTTTTGTTATGGTCCTATGTGGGGAGTTATGATTGCTTTTAAAGACTTTAAGCCTTTATTGGGGTTCGCAAAAAGTAATTGGGTGGGACTTAAACATTTCGTGGATTTTATACAGGGACCATACTTTGTAAGATTAATTAAAAATACATTAATGTTAAATGTTTGGGGACTAGGGTTTGGATTTACAGCACCAATCTTTTTAGCATTATTATTGAATGAAGTTCGCCATGCAAAATTTAAAAAGTTAGTTCAAACCATTACCTACATGCCACATTTTATATCTTTAGTTGTTGTATGTGGTATGATACATATCTTTACTGCAGATGAAGGTGTCATCACTCAAATCGTTGAATTTATTACAGGAAGAGAGTTTAATTCACTGCTAGGCTCAGCAAAACTTTTCCGTCCTATTTATACCTTTTCTGGAATATGGCAGAATATAGGTTGGGACAGTATCATTTACTTAGCTGCAATTAGTGCAATCGATCCAGCTTTGTATGAAGCTGCTGAGATTGATGGAGCTGGTCGACTACAAAAAATATGGCACATTACATTGCCGCAAATAAGTCCAACAATTGTAATCTTATTCATCTTTGCAGTAGGTGGATTGATGGCATCTAGCCATGAAAAAATAATTATGTTATACAACCCATTAACCTACGATACAGCTGATGTTATTGCGTCTTATATTTACCGAAGGGGTTTAAGAGAAGCAAGTTTTAGTCTATCAACAGCAGTTGGTTTAATGAGTTCAGTCATAAACTTTGGTCTTCTTTGGATTACGAATAAATTAGCAAAGCGTTATTCTGAAGTAAGCTTATGGTAAGGAAAGGTTATGAGTAATAAAATTTGTTAGAAAGCAAAGGTAAAGATATGAGAGAAAGTAGAGAAAACATAAACGAACATTGGAAGTACAAATCTTTCAAAAATCGTATCTTTGATATGATTAATTATATCGTATTAATCCTATTAACCATTGTATGCCTTTATCCTATGTTACATATATTATTTGCTTCAGTCAGCGAGCCAAATGCTTTAATTGCTCATGAAGGATTACTTTTAAAACCATTAGGATTTACCATGGATGGATATAAGTTAGTTTTTAAGGATAATAGCTTGTTAATTGGTTATAGAAATACCATTTTGTATGTTGGTTTGGGAACACTGGTAAATATGATTATGACTATAATGGGAGCTTATGTATTGTCAAGGAGAGATTTATATTTTAAGAAAATAATTATGATCTTAGTTACTATTACCATGTTTTTTGGAGGTGGGTTAATACCCTGGTTCTTACTTGTAAAAGATATTGGTTTGTATAATAATATTTGGGCTATGATTATTCCAACTGCCTTAAGTACTTGGAATATGATTATATTAAGAACTGGATTTCAAGCCATCCCACTTGAACTAGAAGAAGCAGCAATAATTGATGGTGCATCCCAAGCAGCTACCTTAACAAAAGTTATCTTGCCGTTATCCAAGGCAACTTTAGCTGTTATTTTACTATATTATTTAGTAGGTAATTGGAATTCTTGGTTTAATGCCATGGTATTATTAAAGGATAGACAATTGTTTCCATTGCAATTATTGCTAAAAGAAATACTAGTTATGAATGATTCAACAACATCATCAGTAGGAAGTGCGGGTGGAGTATCCATTAATAGTGTACAGGGTGCTACAGCATTTCGTGAATTAGTTAAATATTGTGCGATTGTAATTGCAACGGTTCCAATACTTTTGGTATATCCATTTTTACAGAAATATTTTGTAAAAGGAGTTTATGTAGGTTCTATTAAGGGTTGATTTATATAAACATAAAAATCCCTTTAAATAAGATTAATATAAAAGAATAAAGTATAAATCAAAGGCAAGTAGTATTTGTTCAAAAAAGATATAAATATAGTTTATAAGATAGAAAACATTAAGAATATGATCAAAAAAGGATTGATGAAGGTGTATTACCGAATTCAATCCTTTTTCTGTAAAGAAAAGTATGCTAAACTACATTGTTATATTACAAATTCTATTGCTAAAAATATCAAAATCCGATAAAATATTTTGTAATCATAAGTTGTTACTTACCAGGAGGCATTATATGGATTTATATAAATTATTAGAGCAAGTAAAAAATAATGAAATAGAACTAACCGAGGCAGAATCATTACTTAAAAAATTGCCTTATGAAGATTTAGGCTTTGCAAAATTAGATCACCATAGGTCATTGCGTTCTGGTTTTGGTGAAGTAGTTTTTTGCCAAGGAAAGGATTCATCCCACTTAACAGAGATTTATAAAAAATTCTATGAACATGATACGAATGTATTGGGAACAAGAGCAAGCAAGGAACAATATGAGTTTGTAAAAAAAGCATTACCAATGGTGGAATATGATCCAATCTCACGCATATTATCTATACAAAAAATAGAAACTAAAAAACTTGGCTGTATAGCGGTTTGCACAGGTGGAACATCGGATTTTGCAGTGGCAGAAGAGGCTGCTCAAACAGCAGAATTCTTTGGCAGCAATGTATTAAGGTTTTATGATGTAGGCGTAGCTGGAATTCATAGATTATTTTCTAAGATGGATGAAATACGTACGGCTAACTGTATTATTGCGGTTGCAGGAATGGAAGGAGCACTAGGTGGAGTAGTTGCAGGCCTTGTTGATAAGCCAGTAATTGGAGTGCCAACTTCCATCGGATATGGAGCAAACTTTGGTGGATTATCTGCATTACTTACTATGCTAAATTCATGTGCTGAGGGTATGTCTGTGGTTAATATAGATAATGGATTTGGAGCAGGATATATTGCTACTCAAATTAATCGTTTAAAATATGAAAATGAGAATAGATAAGTGAAAGAAATAGGTAATTAAAGTACAAGATATGTACATTAATATAATATAAGGTATTCTAGGAGGAAAGTGCTATGCATATGTCAGACGCATTAATATCCGTTGCAGTTGGTGGTTCTATGGCAGGAGTTTCAACTGCCGCAATAGGATATAGTGTAAAACAATTAGGTAAAATGGAATTAGAAGAGAAAAAGATACCGATGATGGGTGTAATGGGAGCTTTTGTATTTGCAGCTCAGATGATAAATTTTACCATACCTGCAACAGGTTCTAGTGGGCATATTGGAGGCGGAATCCTACTTGCAGCTCTTTTAGGACCATTTCCGGCTTTAATAACATTGGCATCTGTATTATTAATTCAATGTTTATTTTTTGCAGATGGTGGTTTATTAGCTTTAGGTTGTAATATCTTCAATATGGGTGTAATAACTTGTTTTATAGCATATCCTTTGATTTATAAACCATTCGTTAAGAAGAATATGACTCCTAAAAGAATAACGATAGCAGCCATTTTAGCTTCCGTAGTAGGATTGCAATTAGGTTCCTTTGCTGTAGTATTAGAAACATACATTTCAGGAGTTACTGAATTACCTTTTACTGCATTTTTAACCTTGATGCAACCGATACATTTAGCAATCGGTGTGGTTGAAGGAATAATAACAGCTGCCGTTTTAACATTTATCTATGGAATACGTAGAGAAATACTTACGGATGCCATAGGCGATACAAAAGGGAATAGTTTCTCTATGAAGAAGGTAATAATTATCCTTGGTATATTAGCAGTATTAATTGGAGGGGTATTTTCTTTATTTGCATCATCTAACCCAGATGGATTAGAGTGGTCCATACAAGGAGTTGTAGGATCTGATGAATTACAAACTGATTCAACTGTACACGATACTGTCCAATCCATTCAAACAAAAACATCTATTTTACCAGACTACTCTATAAAAGGAAATGAAAATGCTACCGTAGGTACTCAAGTTTCAGGACTCTTTGGTGGACTTATAACTTTGGTTACCGTAAGTATACTTGGTGTAATTATTGTTTATTATAAAAAAAGAAAAATCCAAAGACTTAGGTAAGAGTAGCTAGATAGGAAAAAGATTATGTCAGATATTAAAAAATCCATAGCACATATTGCTGCCTTGGAAGAGTTAGCACAGTTAAATAGTCCGATACATAGATTACAGCCATCCGTGAAATTAATTTTTACTGTAATATATCTAGTTATGATAATCTCATATCCACCGGGAAGTATAAGTGGCTTACTTCCCTTTTTATTTTTTCAGGTTGTGGTTATGACATTAGGTGATATACCTATAAAACCCATCCTTTCTAGATTATTATTCGCATTACCATTTCCTTTATTTACAGGTATATCAAATGTTATATTAAGTAGGGAAATTGTGTTTTACATCGGAGATTTTGGAATTACAGATGGAGTAATATCCCTTACTTCTATATTATTAAAGACTATCCTTACAGTAACTGCAGTATTGTTATTAATTGCAACGACCAATCTATATGATTTAATATACACGCTAATACAGTTAAAGATTCCATCTGTGATTGCGATTCAATTGATGATGACCTATCGTTATATTAGTGTTCTTTTAAATGAAATATCTGTTATGTATCATGCATATCGTTTACGTGCACCAAAAGAAAAAGGTATCAAGTTAAAAGATATGGGACCTTTTCTTGGGCAATTAATCATTCGAAGTTTTGACCGTTCCGAGAGAATTTATCAAGCAATGAAATGCAGAGGTTTTGATGGAACGGTAGCTTATTCTAGAAGAAGTAATGTAAAAAAAGTTGATATTTTATTCCTGATAATAATGGTGTCAATACTAGTTATGTTACGTTTTGTTAATATTAGTGAAGTAATTGGGAATCTATTTTTATAGAGAAGCAAGAGGGTGGAAACGTGCTAAAGATTGAACAATTAAAAGTAAATTATCCAGATGGTAACCAAGTTCTTGATGAAGTTAGTTTTCAAATCAATGAGAATGAAACCATCGGTGTGGTAGGAGCAAATGGTGCAGGTAAATCAACTCTGCTTATGTCTATAGTGGGTCTATTGTTACCAATAGCAGGAAGTATCACAATAGATGGGACAGAAGTAAATAAAAAGAACTTAAAATTAATACGCGAACGAATTGGAATTGTAATGCAAGACCCAGATGACCAACTATTTATGCCTACGGTATATGATGATATCGCATTTGGATTAAGAAATTATGGAGTAAATGAAGAAACTATCAAAAATAGAATTGATTATATCATGAAAACACTTGATATTGAGCGATTAAAGTTACAACACACTCAAAAGTTATCTGGTGGAGAAAAAAGAATTGTTGCCATAGCAACAGTACTTGCCATGGAACCATCCTTAATTTTATTTGATGAACCAACATCATTTCTAGATCCTAAAACGAGAAGAAACTTAATGAAATTATTAAAAAATATCACCACTTCAAAACTAATTGCAACCCATGATCTTGATATGGCTCTAGAATTATGTGATAGAGTAATCATTTTAAAAGAAGGTAAGGTATTTGCTACAGGTCTTGCAAGTGAAATTCTAAGAAATGAAGAATTGTTATTAAATGCAGGTTTGGAGTTACCATATTGTTTACAGAATAGCAATTTCAAATCTACGTAATCCTATAATGGGTCGAGTGTCAAAAGCTTTTAAATTGATATACGTCAATTTGAACAATATTAGCGAATCAATGCGTAACACAAACAAGAAGTTTTGAATCACGCTTTCGCTTGAATGAAGTTCGTAATGGTACAAAAGACCCTAAAATACAGGGTCTTTTGTACCAACGACTTCATAATATATAAATTGTTAGATATTATTGTATTTTTTCAATTTTAATATCCATACTTCCAGAACGGAATCCTTCTAAATCAAGTGTTATGTAGATAAATCCTAATTCTTTTAATCTATTTACGATAAGTTCTTGATTTTCTATAAATTTAGCAAAATCCTTTTTATCAATTTCAATTCTTATAATATCATCGTGAGCTCTTAATCTAACATTATAAAATCCAAATTCTTTAATGTATTTTTCACCGAAATCAATTCGTTCTAATAAGTCAAAATCTAGGGTCGCACCATATGGTAAACGTGTTGCAAGACATGGTGCAGATGGTCTGTCACTAGATGAGATGCCAAGATCTGCTGCAAGGGACCTTATCTCGGCTTTTGTAATTTCAAGTTCTAATAAAGGACTATGAATACCTAATTCTTTTAGTGCCTTCATACCAGGACGGTATGCTTTTAAATCATCAAAATTACTACCATCCATTAAATAATAATATCCTTCGCTATTGGCAGTTTGTATTAGTGTCTTAAATAGTAAATTTTTGCAACGATAACATCTATCTACTGGATTATGCATAATTTCTGGGTCTGCAAATTCATCCACTTCAATTACTTTATGAACTGCACCAAAACTAGATGCGATTGCTCTTGATTCGTCTAAATCACCATGTGGATGTAATTTAGTTTCAAATGTTATTGCAAGTACTGGTTTATTTGCTTTTTTACCAACATCACAGGCAATTTTTAAAAGTAAACTAGAGTCAACTCCACCAGAGAATGCAATTCCAATGCCTTTCTCTATATTCGCTTCCATAATGCGTGTGATTTTTTCTAAATTTTCTAAATTGGTTTGATTTGTTATACTAGCCATGTTATACCCTTTCCATTTCTAATATTTATTTTAATAAATAAATTCATCATTTTATTTCATTGCTAGCGATAGTTTGGACTAAACTATAAAGCGTTTTATAATCCATGTCAGCATCCATGCAAAGTGTTTTAACGCTTTCATATTCTGGATAATAAAAGGTCTTATCTTTATAAGTACATACTTTAACCGTAGCATTACCATATGGAGTTGACACAGTTTTAAAGGTTCGATTTAATGTAGTTCTTTCTGCTTCGTGTTTTCTGATACCAATAGTTGTAGTATGAGTAAATATTATTTCCTCGACTAGTTCAATATCATCTTCTTTACAAATAACACCTAAAAGGTATGCAGGACGGTTCTTCTTCATAAAAATAGGAGTGTAATAAACATCTTTAGCTCCATTCTTTAATAATAAATCCATTGCCAATGATAGAGTTTCTCCACTGCAATCATCAATATTTGCTTCAAGAACCCAAACTTTGTCTGGTGTAGTATTGGAGTTAATTGTAGCATTATCTTTTGTTTGTTTATTCTCTTCAATTAGCATTGCGCGTAAGAAACTAGCTTGTTCATAATTTCTTTTTCCAGCACCAAGTCCAACTTTTAACACTTTAAATTCCTTTGGAAGTGTATCTTTTGTACGAATAGCAGCAACAATTGCAGCTCCAGTAGGAGTAACCAATTCCCCTTTTACAGATGTAATATGAAGTGGTAATTGATGTGCTGTTGAAATATTAATAACTGCCGGTACCGGAACAGGTAATACACCATGTTGACATTTAATATGGCCGGTTCCTTCATATAATTCTGTGACTATTACATCTTCAATATTTAAGTTATCAATACAGATAGCAACAGCAACAATATCTACGATGGAATCTACAGCACCGACTTCATGAAAATGAATTTCATCAATCGATTTACCATGTGCTTTCGATTCAGCCACAGCAACAATATAAAATATCTTTTTAGCAATGTCTTTTGCACGACCTGATATCTGGGAATTCTCAATGATTGTATTAATATCAGTTAGGTTTCTGTGATCATGATGACCGTAGTGAATATGTGCATGATCGTGTGAATGTTCATCATTATAGCTATGACTATGAGAATGACCATCTTCATGGTGGTCACTATGAGTATGACCATCATTGTGGTCATGACTATGTGAATGGACTCCGTCATGGCTGTGGTAATGGTTTACTTCATTCTTTTTAACTTGTACCAAGGAAGTACCACGGTTATGAAGATAACGGCGTACGTGTTTATGTTCATCTTTCTTATCAGGTGAATAATCAGGGTCTACATTAACATCATCAACGGCTATATCATCATCTAGTATTACGTGAAAATCGCATGCATCAATACTATTCTTAAGCTTTCGACTAATTTCAATTTTATAGCCATCAACATTAAGACTACTTAAGCCATTTAACAAAACATCGACATCAGCACCTAAATCAATTAATGCGGCGACAGTCATATCACCACTAATTCCAGAATAACACTCTAAATATAATGTTTTCTTATCCATATTTGTCTCCAATCTTTTTATAAAGTCCTTCAACAATTGATGGTTACTAAATGTATTTTAATATAATTACATTAGTATATCATACCATTCCTATTATACCATTAGGAATAGTATTTAATCAATCATTATCAATCCATTTAACTAATTTTTCTATATTTAGTTACTTATTATACATAAAATTATACATAAAAAAGAAATATGAGTCCATGTATTTAAATATATTAAAGGCAGTATATATACATTTATTATAAGTTAAGTTTTTATACCAGTAATAAACAAAATTTATCAGTTAACGACTATAGATTAATTTTACCTTGACAGTAAATTACCAATATGCTACACTTTCAAGGAACAAGGGGTGTCTAATGAATTAGACTGAGAGGAAACTACTACAATGTTTTAAACCCTGAGGTGGCGAGAGCTGCTTCATACCTGATCCGGATAATGCCGGCGTAGGGATGTATAGGACATTGCTTGAATATTACAGTATTTGCAATTTTACTAACCTCCCATATCCGGGGAGGTTTTTTTACATATTAAAATACAAGGAGGAATCATCATGAATGCTAGTGTAGCGATTCAAGTTTTACCACATGTTGATACAGATGCGGAAGTAGTACGCATTGTCGATTCAGTAATTGATTATATTAAAAGTACAGGTTTAACATATTATGTTGGTCCGTGTGAAACCGCAATAGAAGGGGATTATGAAGAATTAATGGAAGTAGTTAAGAATTGTCAATATATTGCAATTAAAGCAGGTTGTCCAAAAGTAGCTTCTTATGTAAAGATTACTTTTGCACCGGAGGGTGGTGTATTAACCATTGATCAAAAAGTTACAAAACATCATAAATAAAGTTTCACCGGTCCTTGCAATTGCATTAATATTAATCGTTTGGGAAGTTCTATCAGCAACTGGAATCGTTCCGAAGTTTATGTTGCCATCGCCATTTGATGTTGTGAAAGCATTTTTTGGTGACTTTACTCTATTAATGGAACATGCAAAGACCACATTAGCGGAAGCATTTTTAGGACTCACATTTGGTATTGTAATTGGTTTTATTGTTGCTGTTGTTATGGACCGATTTATTATTGCGTTTAAAGCAATCTATCCGGTTTTAGTTATTACTCAGACAGTACCAACGGTTGCCATTGCACCATTGTTAGTTTTATGGTTGGGATATGGTATTTTACCAAAAATTACATTAATTATTATTACATCCTTTTTCCCAATAACAATTGGATTACTGGATGGTTTTCGTTCTGCTGATCAAGACGCCTTAAATTTAATGAAAGCTATGGGTGCAAGTCGTATGCAGAGATTTATTCATATTAAATTACCAAGTTCCTTAAGCCACTTTTTTGCAGGATTAAGAATATCTGTATCTTATTCCATTATTGGAGCAGTGGTTGCAGAATGGCTTGGTGGTTTTAGTGGGCTTGGAGTATATATGACAAGAGTCCGTAAATCATATGCTTTTGACAAAATGTTTGCGGTTATATTTTTTATTTCATTTATAAGTCTTTTATTAATGGTAGGAGTTACCTTTTTACAAAAGGCAGTAATGCCTTGGGAAAAGAACAAAAATAAATTTTAGCACCTAATTTCATGGTGTTTTGTAGTATGGAGGTTATTATGAAAAAGAAATTATATGCATTAGGTATGGCTGCTATATTAAGCATGGTTGCTTTAACAGCGTGTTCTAATAATAAAGATAAGACAACTAGTGAAGACACTACAGTAAATAATTTGGCAACCAGTGAATCAACCGATTCAGAGAGTCAAGGAGAAACGGCAGAAAAAGAAAAGGTACGTATTGTACTAGATTGGACTCCAAATACCAATCACACAGGATTATATGTTGCACAGCAAAAAGGTTATTTTGAAGCAGCAGGACTTGAAGTTGAAATTATGCAACCACCAGAAGGTAGCACAACAGCATTAGTTGGTGCTGGTGGAGCAGAATTTGGTATTAGTTTTCAAGATACGATTGCTCCAACCTTTGCATCCGATAACCCAATGCCAATTACAGCAGTGGCAGCGATTATTCAACATAATACATCTGGTATCATTTCCTTAAAATCAAGTGGAATCGATACACCAGCCAAATTAGCAGGGCATTCCTATGCAACTTGGGATTCACCGATTGAATTGGCAATTATTAAGAAAATTGTTGAAGACGATGGTGGTAACTATGATGATATTGAATTAATACCTAACACAGTTACTGATGTAGTTACAGCACTTCAGACTGATATTGAGTCTGTATGGGTTTATTATGCTTGGGATGGTATTGCAACAAAAGTTGCTAATCTTGAAACAAACTATTTAAACTTTGCAGATTATGGAACAGAATTAGATTATTATAGTCCTGTTATCATTGCAAACAATGATTATTTAGCTAAGAATCCAGAAACAGCTAAAAAGTTCTTAGATGCAGTTAAACAAGGTTATGAATTTGCAATTTCAAATCCAGAGGAAGCAGCGGATATACTTTTAGCTGAAGTTCCAGAATTAGATGAGTCTTTAGTGAAAGAAAGTCAAAAATGGTTAGCTGGTCAATACAAAGCAGATGTGGAACAATGGGGATATATCGATCCAACTAGATGGGATGCGTTTTATACATGGTTATCAGAAAATGGTTTAGTTGAAAAAGCAATTCCTACAGGTACAGGATTTACTAATGATTATTTAACCAAATAAAGAATGAAGACCGAAAGGAGGCACTATGGATAAGTTAACTGCAAATGGTGTTTCAGTTAGTTTCGATGGAGTGAAAATTATTGAAGATATCTCTATAACATTACATAAAGGTGAAATAGTGTGTCTTCTCGGTGTCAGTGGTGCAGGAAAAACTACATTATTTAATGTTATATCTGGGTTATTAACACCGGATGTAGGAACGGTTGAACTAGATGATGAGAATATAACAGGAAAAGCAGGAAAAGTAAGCTATATGCTTCAAAAAGATTTACTATTACCTTTTAAGACAATATTAGATAATGTATCACTTCCACTACGTATAAAAGGCATTAAGAAAAAAGAAGCAAGAGAAATTGCAACGAAGTATTTTGATGAATTTGGATTAGAAGGAACACAAAAAAAGTACCCAAATCAATTATCAGGTGGTATGAGACAAAGGGCTGCACTTCTTAGAACCTATCTATTCTCTGATAAAGTAGCACTTTTAGATGAACCGTTTAGTGCATTAGATACCATAACAAAGGGAAGTATGCATGAATGGTATCTTGGAGTCATGGAACAGATAAAATTATCAACATTATTTATAACACATGATATAGATGAAGCAATTTTGCTCTCGGATCGAATCTATATGATGACCGGTAAACCAGGTCGAATTACAAAAGAGATAGAGATACGAAATAAAAAACCAAGAGGCAAAGATTTTATTGTCAGTGAGGAATTTATGGGATATAAAAAGCAGATATTAAGTGAATTGGAACAGTCCTTATAGGAATTTAAGTATTTAAAATTGGCTACAAGGTTTAAGAAAAGGGAATGAATTTGTTATCATTCTCTTTTCTTTTTTTGTTAAGATTACGTTGCTACCAATTAGTATTGCATGTTATCTAAATTATTTTAGTACAGATTAAAATGTATATGGAATTTTTGTTAAAAGTAAGTTAAAATAAAGGGTAGTATATACAATTGTTAGATTAGTAAACATTTAAGAAATTCTTAAGTTTCTCTTTCTATTGAGAATGATTATTGACTTAATTCGACAATTAGTTATAATCAAATATAGACATAATTAATTGAAGGGCTATTACTAATAAATTATTTATACTACAGGGGAGATTGGTGTAATTGATACACTTTGAGTACTCTTTTATAGTAAAAGTAACAGTTAGTATAGCCCTTTTTCTAAAGAGAAGAAATAAAGAATAATAAAGCTTAAAAAATATTTTAAAACTGTAATCATTTTAAAGATAGAGTTTAACCCAAAATAAATGGCGTTTTAGCAGAATGGAGAAAAGTATGGATTATAGTAATCTTAAGTATTTAGAGCAGGTGATGCAAAAGGAAATAGATTGTGGTTCTATCTTTGGTTCAGCAATACAGATTATACATAATAATAAAGTAGTTTATGAAAATGAATTAGGATATGCGATTAAAGAAAAAGGGGTACCCGTAAAAAAAGATACCATTTATCGTATGTATTCTATGTCAAAACCAGTAACAACGGTAGCAGCAATGATACTTTATGAGAGAGGTCAACTAAATCTCTTATCTCCAGTATCTGACTACTTAGATGGATTTAAGAATCAAAAAGTTTACACACCAAATGGATTAGTGGAAGTTAACAGACAAGTTACAATCAAGGATTTATTAAACATGACTTCTGGTGTAGTATACCCTGACATGAGTTATAAAGTAGGACAAATGATGGAAGAACTTTATACATCTGTAGCAGACCAGTGTAGAGTTGGAAAACCTGTAAATACGGTTGATTTTTGCAATATGATCGGAAGACAACCACTTGAATTCCATCCAGGTGAAAAATGGCGATATGGAGCTTCTGCGGACATATTAGGAGCTGTTATAGAGATTATTACTGGTAAAAAGTTCGGTCAATTCTTAAGAGAAGAGATATTTACACCGCTTGGAATGGTGGATACTGACTTTTATGTACCAGCCGAAAAACTTAACCGATTTGCTGAAATTTATGAATATATAGAAAAAAACAATCGCTTAGAGCCTTGTACATGGAGTTTCTTAGGACTTGGTAACTTTAAGGAGTATCCTGCTTTTGAGTCAGGCGGTGCAGGTTTGGTGTCAACAATAGAAGATTATTCAAAATTTGCACAAATGTTAGTTAATGGTGGAACTTACAATGATGTACGCATTCTAGGCAAAAAAACAATTGAGTATATATCAAAACCGCAGTTAAATAAACAACAAGAAGTAGATTATAATTGGGATTCACAGATTGGTTATAGTTATGGTAATCTCATGAGAATTTTAGTTGATCCTTCAAAAGCTGGTTCCAATGGATCTGTCGGAGAATTCGGATGGGATGGATGGACTGGCAATTACTTTTTTGTTGATCCAAAAGAAAATCTAATCTTAATCTATATGATCCAAAAATGTGGTGGCGGAAATCCTAGCTTAATTCGTGCTTTACGCTCCATACTTTATGGTTCATTATAATCTATAATATAATAGATTCTTAGGTTTATGAATATTTTTCTGCTGTATATGAAACCATGTAATGTGATTAGAACCTAGGAGAAAATTATGATGAAATACATGAGAGTAATACTAATTTTATTTATCCTAATTAGTAATTTACTTACATTTCGTACAAAGTATGAAGCATTAATAAAGGATTTTGAGTATACAGTACAAGCGAAAGAAGCGCTTATTACTAGACATATGGATTCTGTAAGTGGTTATATTGAGATTATATCAGTTTTTGGTGACACTTACTTTCAGAAACGTAAATTAAAAGATTCTGTATTTTATAAGGATTTTCAGTATAATTCAGGATCGGATAGTTATAATTTAGACTCCATTGATCAAATCCGTAGAGATACAGTAGGTAATATAACAGGTAAAGGAAGAATACCGAGTGATCAATTTGTAAGAGATGAACTTAACTTAGCGTTACAATTTAATGAATTATTTCATAAAATTTATATGAGACTTCCTGATGTAATACGAATATATTATATAAGTGAAAATCATTTTGTAAATCGTTTTCCATGGGTACATTCACAGTATTTTCACTATACAGATCAACTAATAAGGCAAAATTCCTACACCATAGTTACACCGAAAAATAATGAAGAACGGATACCACTATGGGCACCTATTTATTTGAATGAAGAAGGACCTGGTTCTATTCTGACCTATTCAGCACCAATTTATAATGATAATCATTTTTTAGGAGTTGTCTCAATTGACTTCACCAATTCGTATCTAAGTCATATGATTGAATGTGACTTTGAAGGATATTTGGTAGATCAAACGAATTCCATCGTTGCCACTAGCAAGGTAAAAATAAATCAAAATGAAATCATAAAATTGGGTGAACATTTAAATATTACCAATGATGACTTAAAACAATCAAAAAAAATAAATGTTGGAAATGTACAAAAGTTAGGTGGATGGTATTTTTACACCATAAAATTTAATAATACACCATGGGTTTTATATTACCAAGTTCCAATGAAATCTATCATAGTAAAATCATTACTTGCTACTATTCCAATTTTAATTATTAGTATATTCTTATTATTAACGATTAATGAGATAGAAAGGCGTAAAAAGACAGAAACACTTTTAAAGAATTCCATTGATAAATTGAAATCCTATCAAGAATTATTAGAAAGTGCTGCGAAAATGGATTTCTTAACAGCTACTTATAATCGACGTGGTTTTGAAGATAAATTTAATGAAATTATGAAACAGTATGGTGATAAGAGACCAATGAGTATTTTAATTGGTGATATTGATCGCTTTAAATTGTATAATGATAATTATGGACATGCTTTTGGTGATAAGGTCTTAATTGAAGTGGCGAATATTCTCAAATTAAATACCAAGGATATTGATATTGTATGCCGATGGGGTGGTGAAGAATTCTTAATATTATTAGCCAATCAGACCTATCAAGAGGCGTTATTACTTGGTGAAAGAATACGAAGTGTCATCGAATCAACACCCGTAAAATTTGATGATAGGGAGTTACATGTCACTATCACTATTGGTGTTGCAGAATATGAGACAAATAATACATTAAAAGCTAGTATAAGAAAGGCTGACCAAGCTCTTTATTTAGGAAAAGAGCAAGGACGAAATAGAGTAATAGGATATAAAGATATGAATCATAATTAATTGTAGAGATTCGGTTGTCAAAACCCTTCTACAAACTTAGTATCGTCAATTTGCACATACTCGTACTTGATCAAGCGTATGCAAATAAAAGTTAATTAGCAACTGTTATGAAGTCGTTGGTACTTAGACCCTGTATTTTAGGGTCTTATGTACCATTACGAACTTCATCCAAGCGAGAGCGTGTTGCAGATTAACTTTTGTTTGCATCACGCATTCGATAAGTTAAATAGAGCAAATTGACGTATGTTAACTTAAAAGGGTTTTCGACATCCTAATCTTGTAAGGGCATTGCAGATAATAGAAAATTTGCAATGTCCTTTATTATTGATAAAATTATACCAGTTAAGCGTTATTGACAAAGAAACGTGGTTATACTATAATTATTGCAAATCATTTGCAATAAACAAAAGTTAGGTAGGTATAAAATTATGAAAAATAAATTATTAATATTATTAGGTTTAATGGCAGTTATTGTCTTTGGAAGTATTTTAGTAACCAATGGAGTTAATAAAGAGAGTGAAAAGGAAAACGAAATAACGATTGTTACATCTTTTTATCCAATGTATGTGCTTGTAAGTAATGTGGTAGGAGATAATAACAATGTTAAGGTTGTAAATTTAACAGAATATCAATCAGGTTGCTTACATGATTATCAATTAACAACCAAGGATATGAAGCGTTTAGAAAATGCAGATATCTTTGTTATGAATGGTGGCGGAATGGAAAGTTTCATGAGTGATGTATTAAAAGCTTACCCAGATATACCAATTATAAATGCTAGTGAGAACATAGAATTATTAACAAGTGCAGGACATTCTCACGAATATGATGAATTAGAAAATGAGGATGGCGAAACGAGCGATGAGCATGAAGGTGAAGAATTTAATGCACATGTTTGGTTGAATATGAATTATTATTTACAACAGATAGATAATGTTAACAAGAGATTATCTGAGTTAGATTCTGAGAATGCAAGTAATTATAATGAGAATAGTGAGAATTATAAAAAGAAAGTAACGGAATTAAAGGATGAAATGGAAACGGCTTTAAAGGCGGTAAACAATACGAATGTTATTATTTTTCATGATTCCTTTGCATATCTAGCTCAGGAATTAGGTTTAAATGTTGTTCATACAGTAGACATGGATTCGGAATCAGCTTTGAGCGCAGGTGAAATAGCAGAAGTAGTAGATGACGTGAAAGAAAATAATATACAAATTTTATTTACAGAAAAGCAATATAGTACTTCAATAGCAGATAATATCGCAAAGGAAACAGGTGCAAAGGTTTTTGTAATTGATTCCATCGTTACAGGAGACATGTCAAAAGATGCTTACATCTTAGGAATGAAAAAAAATCTTGAAGTACTAAAAGAGGCATTTATACAGTAGCACCTAGAATTACTTAGTAACTTTTAATTATTATGCCAACGCTATGTTGAACGTGTTTTGGCAGTATGGAGATAAGTATGAATAAGATTAATAGGTTTAAGTCAATGAAAAAGAGTAATTTACCAATATCTAATGCAAATGCAGAACACAAGGTAGCTTGTGGATTACATTGCATAAAGATAGATAATATTAGTGTTAAAATTGGTAATAACAGTATATTAAATGATGTAAATCTTCATATACATTGTGGAAAGTTAACCACCATTATTGGTCGCAATGGAGCTGGAAAATCAACGTTAATGAAAGCAATATTAGGGGAGATACCACATGATGGAACGATTTCCTTTCGAGACATTAGTAATAATGAATTTGTGAATTTAAGAGTAGGATATGTACCACAACATCTTAATATAGCGAAAAACACACCCACTAGCGTATATGATTTATTTGCATCGTTTATAAGTAATACACCTGTATTTTTATATAAAAATAAAAAAACATATCAACATGTGAAAGAGCAACTAGCTGTATTTGAAGCAGATGACTTAATTGATAAAGCTGTTTGTGATTTATCTGGTGGTGAATTACAAAGGGTATTATTATCCATAGCAATTTCACCTATTCCGAATCTTTTGCTCCTTGATGAACCAATTTCAGGTATAGATCATAACGGAATGGAATTATTTTATAAAAATATTGAAAAATTAAAAGAAAATTATGATTTAGCTATTATAATGATCTCTCACGATTTTGAATTTGTAAAAAAATATTCAGATAATGTAGTGTTATTAGATAAAACAATAATAAAAGAAGGTACACCAGATGAAGTGTTATGCAGTAGTGAATTTAAAACTGCTTTTGGTGTGTTAAATAGTTTAGAAAAATAAGCGTCACTAGATGCGCGGTGTTGTTTGCATGGAGGATAAAATGAATTTTGTATATAGAGCAATTGAATTATTATTACCTTTTAGTTGGATTAGCTATGACTTTATGAAAAATGCGCTAATAGCAATACTTATAATTACACCACTATTTGGAATCCTAGGAACTATGATAGTAAATAACCGCATGGCATTTTTTTCAGACGCATTAGGTCACTCAGCATTAACTGGAATGGCTATTGGTATAGTACTAGGAATTATGGATACTAATATTTCAATGGTATTGTTTGCTGTGGTTTTTGCATTGGTTCTAAATAAAATTAAAAGAAGAAAAACGGTATCTACAGACACCATAATCTCAGTCTTTTCGTCTTTAAGTACTGCTTTAGGGTTAGTTATATTATCCAGAGGTGGTAATTTCTCAAAGTATTCCAGTCTTTTAGTAGGAGATATATTAAGTATCACTCCAAAAGAAATAGTACTTTTATTGTTGGTATTTATAGTTACAATAATTTTTTGGGGTATAGGATTTAACAAATTACATGCAATTAGTATTAATGAAACATTAGCAAAAAGTAAAAATATAAATGCAATTGGGATTGATAATGTATTTGTTGTTATTATAGCATTGATTGTTATGTTATCCATTAAGTGGGTTGGAATTTTAATTATTAATGCACTTCTCATATTACCTGCAGCTTCAAGTAGAAATATAGCAGCAAATATGAGAGAGTATCACCTATTTTCAGTGATCATTTCATTATTTTCTGGCATTACTGGATTAATACTCTCATACTATAATAGTACAGCTACCGGACCAACGATAGTAATTATTGCTGCTATTATATTTTTTCTAACTCTTTTAGTAAAACCAAAGATTAAATAATTAAAATTGTATTAAGTTTTAAGAAAACCATTTACAGGAAAATGCAATTCGTATTATAATATCAATATCAATATAGTAAAATAATTACAAAGTGGGATAATAAATACATTTTATATTAATAATAAATAGATAACTCTAATAACACACAATAAGATGATAATATAATAGCAAATTAATACAGTAAATATATAAATTATTAAATCATGGCAAACATGGAGTAAAACGGATGAAGAGATGGAAAATTTATATCCAAATAACTGTGAATCTTTTTATACTAATAATTGTTGCAATTATTAGTATCTATTTCATTCCAAAATTTATACGATTCTTTATGCCTTTCGTTATTGGTTGGATTATAGCTATGATAGCAAATCCATTGGTAAAATTCCTAGAAAAAAGAGTTAAATTAATAAGAAAACATAGTTCAGCACTTATCATTGTTTTTGTAGTAACTTTAATCATAGGTGCTTTTTATTTAATTGGATTTTTTGTTGTAAAAGAATCTATTTCTTTAATGGAAGATATACCAAATATTTATAAGAATTTAGAAGTACAATTGGATTCTGTTTCAGAACGTTTGCAAGGAATATATAAAATATTACCGGCAAATATTCAGAATACAGTTGATAAAATTGGATTAGAGTTAACAGAATATGGTTCAAAATTAATGTCAGATGATAAATTGCCATCTATTGATGCTGCTTCTGAATTTGCAAAGAATATATTTGATGTATTTTTAGCATCCATTATAACCATATTATCCGCATATTTCTTTATAGCAGAACGAGATAACATTGCTCGTGATATTAGCAAGATGATGCCAAATACAATTATAAAAAGTTATCGTATTGTTATGGATAATTTTAAAACTGCAGTTGGTGGATATTTCAAGGCACAATTTAAAATTATGTTAATATTAATATTAATTCTGTTTGTTGGATTTGAATTATTAAGAGTAAACTACTCTTTTTTACTAGCAATATTAATAGCTTTTTTAGATTTTCTCCCTTTACTAGGAACAGGTGCTGTTATATGGCCTTGGGCACTCATAGATTTTCTTTTAGGTAATTATGTTCGTGCTATATTCTTAGTTGCCATTTATCTTATCTGTCAGATTGTAAAACAAGTGTTACAACCCAAAATGGTTGGCGATAGTATTGGAATAAGTCCACTAGCAACACTTTTATTTATGTATATTGGTTACAAATTTTATAAAGTATTAGGAATGATAATTGGTATTCCAATTGGGATGGTATTGATAAGTTTTTATCGTTTAGGTATGTTTAATCGTGTGATTAGGGGTTTTAAAATCATTTTACATGATTTAAATGAATTTAGAAAATTTTGAGTTTATTTGGTAATAGTTACAACTATTTATAATTAGTTATTTAATAAGTATAAAAATAAATCATACTTTTTCTATATTATTATTGACCATTTTGTAAAAATTTTATATTATGATGTTATCGAAATACTAGAAAATAAGGGATTTTTTGGGGAAGACATTATACTGAAAGGGATAAAATTATGAAAGATAAAAAACTACAGAATAATGCTAATTCTATTGTCACTGCTAACGAAATCCGAACTATTTTAAATGACTTTCGCATAGGGAAAAAACCACTCGCTAAATTGTTAGGTTGGGGAGAAACAACCATAATACGGTATATGGAAGGGGATATACCTACTGCGGAATATTCAAACAAATTAAGAGCAATTGCAGAAGAACCAGCATACTATTATGAATTATTATTACAGAATAAAGATAATTTAACGAATGTTGCTTTTCGTAAAAGTAAAGAAGCAGTGCTTGAAAAATTAATGGAGAAAAAAATAAATTTAGTAGCACAGTATATTGTTTATTTATTACAAGGTGATGCCTGTCCAAGTTATGTACAGATGATGCTTTACTATTCACAAGCATTTTCTCTAGCACTTTATGATAGAGAGTTATTTGAAGAAGATTATAATGTAAATTCAAACAATCTACCATATCTGAATGTATATGATAGCATGAAGAAAAATGGTGTAACATTAGTTGATATACCTGAAGGAAAATTACAAGAAGAGGATAAGTTTATAATTGACGGGGTAGTCGATGCTTATAGCTGGTACGGTCCTAAAGTTTTAAAAAGTTCATTTTCAATCGAACGCAATAATTTCCGAATTTCAAGAGATAAAGAAGGAAGAAGAATAATAGCAAAAGAAATTATTAAGAATTATTTTAAAGGTATCATAAATCAGTATGACATACATAATGCGAAAGAGATTAATAAATACTCTGATAAACGATTTATTGAATTAAAGAATATACATTAAAAAAACTGTCTCAATATTTTATATCTATTATAAAGATTAAATAGTATAAAAATATTGGGGCAGTATCTTTTTTACCTTATTTGATAAATATGAAACTTACGCTCTAACCGAATAGGGTTATAGGAGAGTTTCGCTTTTCTTAGACCTTCTTGACCTAAATCATCTTCTCTATTTACGAACTTTGCATCTGGGAAAGCATGAATTAAAAATTGTTGATTGATATAATTATATAATCCTGGTATGTTTATATTGGCTTTTTCAATGTGAATAAATGCACAGTTTATATCAGGTGCATAACTACCGATAGAATATGCTTCTAATTTTCCATCAATATAAACACCACCCATTTGACAATCTATCATTCCACAATTTTTAAAAATTCTGTGTATTCCATTTTCTTCGCTCCGAATACTATTATGTTTGTCTTCATAATCTCTATTAATAAGCCAACGATCATGAAATGCTTCAATCTCATCTATATCAGAGCAACATAAGGTTTTGTACTCGAAACGTCCTTCGTAATTTTTTAGGAAAGAGTTCAAATGATTTTTCTTTTTATGATAAGCCTTACCGCTTAATGTTTTTAACTTCTCTGCATCATAAATATAATCATAGGAATCTCTATCGTCTACTACACGAAATTCTTCCGTGAATCCAGGAATCATTTTTAAAGTCTCAAGAAATGTTTCATCAATTAGATACATATTCAAAGGTTGATTTAATGTGTTATTCCAATATTCTTTTATTTCTGCAAATACAGTTGGTATATCTTCTAATTTACATAAGGGCATCATAGGGCTTAACTCTTTGTTACCAGTAATGCACATCATGTAGGTAGTGTTATAATGATACTGAGTGTTATAATATTCTTCCCATATAAGTTGATTTACAAATTGTCGTTCTGAAATATATACAGGTCTTAAATCATTATAATTATCAAATCGCATGCCGTCAAAGATTGTCAATTTCTTAAATTCAATGCTCATCCGTATCACCCCGTTTAAATAGACAATGTAGGCACTAATCAAATTGATATAGTACCTACAAAATCTACTTGGAATTTTCTTTTTATAGTTTCGTTACTGCAAAGAATAACTAGAACATAATTCTTGTTTTCGCTAATAAATAGTTTGTTTTATTATATATTAAAGTGAATGAAACATCAAGGGTTCTTAATTAGTATATTATTTGCTATATGAATATAACAATGGGTTTCGTCAATTTCTAAAATAGAATTATTTTTGTGATTGACTATTTCTTTTAGCTCTCATACGAAGAGTTGGATCAAGAATTTTCTTACGAATTCTTAAACTACTTGGTGTAACTTCTAATAATTCATCGGTATCGATAAATTCTAATGCTTGTTCTAGACTTAATACTCTAGGTGTTGTTAATTTTAGAGCTTCATCAGCACTAGATGAACGAGTATTAGTAAGCTGTTTACGTTTGCATACATTTACTTCAATATCTTCTGCTTTACCATTCTGTCCAACAACCATACCAGAATATACTTTTTCACCGGGACTAATAAATAAAGTACCACGTTCTTGAGCATTAAATAAACCATACGTAATCGCTTCACCAGATTCATATGCAATTAAAGAACCTTGTTTTCTATATTGAATATCACCTTTATAAGGACCATAACCATCGAACAATGTATTAATGATACCGTTACCCTTAGTATCAGTTAAAAATTCACCACGGTAACCAATAAGTCCACGGGAAGGGATCGCAAATTCAAGTCTAGAGTAACCACCATTGGCAGAAGACATTCCTTGTAATTCACCTTTTCTTTGACTTAATTTATCAATAACAGTACCTGCAAATTCTTCTGGTACATCGACGATAGCACGTTCCATTGGCTCAAGTTGTTTGCCATTTTCATCATACTTATATAGAACTTCTGCTTTACTTACTGCAAATTCAAATCCTTCACGACGCATGTTTTCGATTAAAACAGAAAGATGTAATTCGCCACGTCCGGATACTTTGTAACTTTCTGTTGTAGTTGTTTCTTCTACTCGAAGACTTACGTCTGTATTTAATTCACGGAAAAGACGTTCTCTTAAATGACGAGAAGTAACGAATTTACCTTCTTGACCAGCAAGTGGACTATCATTAACGATAAAATGCATTGCAATGGTTGGCTCTGAAATCTTTTGGAAAGGAATTGCTTTTGGATTCTCAGGAGAACAAATGGTATCACCGATATGAATATCAGCAATTCCTGATATTGCAACGATAGAACCTACAGTTGCTTCTGTTACTTCTACTTTTTTAAGACCTTCGAATTCATATAATTTATTAATTTTAACTTTCATATTTTTGCTTGGGTCATGTGCATTTAATAATACAGCATCTTGATTCACTTTTATCGATCCGTTATCTACTTTACCAACACCAATACGACCAACATATTCATTGTAATCGATTGTACTTATTAATACTTGTGTTCCTTCTTCTGGATCACCTTCTGGAGCTGGAATATAATCAATAATAGTTTGGAATAAAGGTTGCATGTTCTCTTGATCATGTTCAAGTTCAAGAATAGCAACACCAGATTTTGCAGAGGCATAAACGAATGGACAGTCTAATTGATCTTCAGATGCATCTAACTCAATGAATAATTCTAATACTTCGTCAATTACTTCAGTTGGTCTAGCTTCTGGACGATCAATTTTATTGATACAAACAATAACTGGAAGATCAAGTTCAAGTGCTTTTTTAAGAACAAATTTTGTTTGAGGCATAGCACCTTCAAATGCGTCAACAACAAGGATAACACCATTAACCATTTTTAATACACGTTCTACTTCACCACCGAAATCGGCATGACCAGGTGTATCAATAATATTTATCTTTACGCCTTCATAAAATACAGCAGTATTTTTTGAAAGAATTGTGATTCCACGTTCTCTTTCAATATCATTGGAATCCATTACTCTTTCTTGGACTGTCTGATTGGAGCGAAAAGTACCGCTTTGTTTCAAGAGTTCGTCTACTAATGTTGTTTTACCATGATCAACATGGGCTATTATGGCAATGTTACGAACATCTTCTCTTTTGATTTTCATAAAATACGTCCTTCCTATAATGGGTATTTTTAAAATACCTAGACTTTAATAAAAAATTATTATATAAAATTTGAAATATATTACAAATTATTACAAGTTTTTCTTTCGCAATCTATTATAATAAAGATTATTACAAGCAATTATGATTTATATGTGGATAATCGAATAAATCATAAGCTTCTCTAACTTGAATATTGTATCATATAAATCAAAATTTACAAGGCTTTTCAATTGGTAGGAACCATTTTCAGCGTTTTGTTTATCCTAATAAAAAAAAATTTAAATTTTCTAGGAAATTTTTTGAAAATGAATTCTAAAATTTTACATATATGCATACATTTAATAATGGAGAAAATATTTATCTTGAATTCCACACAATAAATTGGGGAACCAAAAATATTGTACAGAGCAGGATTAAGAGAAGGGAGTCATACGATATGACAGATAAAGTATTTGATAACAATCAAGTAAGTATTGCAGGAGAGGTAATGACTGATTTTGAATTCAGTCACGATGTATTTGGGGAGGGCTTTTATGTTTTGGATGTATCCGTAAGCAGATTAAGTAATTCTTACGACATTATTCCAATCATGGTTTCTGAGCGGCTCATTGACGTGAAACAAGATTTAAAAGGAAAGTATGTTGAAGTAAATGGACAATTCCGTTCCTATAATAGGCACGAAGACAATAAGAATCGTCTTGTATTGTCTGTTTTTGCTAGGGAAATTAAAGTTTGCATAGAAGATATGGACGGCGCCAGACCAAACTATATCTTTTTAGATGGTTATGTTTGTAAACAACCTATATATCGTAAGACTCCATTAGGAAGAGAAATTGCAGATATATTATTAGCTGTAAATCGTCCATATGGTAAGTCTGATTACATACCATGCATCTGCTGGGGTAGAAATGCTAGATTTGCTGAGAATTTTACAGTTGGTGGACATATACAAGTGTGGGGTCGTATCCAAAGCAGAGAATATCAGAAAAAAGTTGGCGAAAATGATTATGAAAAACGGGTAGCATATGAAGTTTCCGTTAGCAAGTTGGAATATCTAGATGAATATTAAAAATATATTGTGATAGCTAACAGGTTGTTAGTTGCCACACTACAAATTATGTAGGTAGAAATCATGAGTTCCCCATGAATATGTACGGATTATATGAATCTGATTTTCAAAACAAATAATGAAATTAAAATATATCCTAAGAGTAATATCTTCTAGCTTGCAACAATTCAGCTATATAAGATATTATTCTTAGGATTTTTATATGTGTCACATTTGTATAATTGTCTCAATTTCTATCTTTTAAAACACATGTGTGTAAAGTTTTTTATACTCGATTTTTATATTTTATTTGTTGGAATTAAATGTTATATTGTATTCAGAACCAGATGCGCACTGGCTCCTACGATGCATCGTTAAATAATTTTATAACTATATATAGTACATTTAACTACTAACTTATAATATATAAAGGAGACTAAATATGAATAAAGATCGATTAATTCAAGAATTACTTCCGGAAACAGTTTGTATCACAC
>JARBTX010000156.1 GCA_029239975.1 Anaerocolumna sp. | reverse complement strand
GTTTTTTCGCTGCCCATGCCATGAACAATCGCATTTTCAACTAATAATTGAATACTAATTTTTGGAATTAATATATCCATAGAATTAGGATCCATATTAATTTCATAGGTTAATGATTCCCCGAATCTAGCATGTTGTAGTAATAGATAATCTTTTACATGTTTCATTTCCTGTTCTAATTTAACCATGTCACCACCTTTTATGGTATATCTAAGCATTGATGCTAATGCTGTAACCATAGAATTGATTTGAGGTTGTTTATTAACGATAGCTTCAGCAGAAATTGCTTGTAACGTATTATATAAAAAATGTGGATTAAGTTGTGCTTCTAATGCAATTAATCTTGCCGTTTTCTCATTAATTTCTGATAAATAATTCTTCGTAATCAAATCATTAATTTCTTGAATCATATCATTAAAATTATCGGCTAACTGAGTTATTTCTTTACTTCCGCTAATATTCGTTGTGGATGTGAAGTTACCTTTACCCACTTTCTTAAGTCTATGCGACAATTTTGATAGTGGTTTTGTTACTAAATCAATAAATATAATGGATACTAACGCTGAAATTGATATTGCAATGAATCCTAACAAAAGACTAATGTTACGAGTCTTTATTACTTGATAATCTATCTTGCTTAGTGGATTTAATATTAAAATAGAGTAATTTTGCTTTAAACTTTTGTTATAGATACATAAATACTTTGTCCCATTAAATTCCACCGTAAAACTATTTTGATTTTCTGTATTTATACGATTATTTAATTGTCTAGTTATCTCATCAGTAAAAACGTCTTCCCGATTACTGTAAAATAATCGACCTCCACTGTCTAACATACATAGTATTTCACCAGTATCATCGTGATTTTTGGCTATCGAGTCAATATAAGAAGTATCAAATGTTAATTCCACAATTGCTAACGGATCCTTATTTTCAATATTTATTATGGTCCTATAATATACTAAAAAGGTGGTTTTCTCTTTTGTAGGTTTAATATAATTATAATATTTACCAATAGTAAATAATTTGTATTCATGCATCAATTCTATGGTATCGTTATAAAATATTCCCACTCTTTGTTTCGTTCTAGATATTTCAAAGTTTTCAGGATGATTCGATAGATATAATCTATAGGACAATAAATCATTTCTTGAATAAAAATTACTTTTGATTTGAGACTGTAACTCTACTATATCAGAATAACTCAGGTCATTTCTTCTCTTAAAATTTAACATGATTTTCTCATCATTTCTTATCAACAAGGAATATCTGCCAATCTCCGATAAATAAGCATCTAAATTTTGTGTTTCTAATTCTAGTAAGGTGGTATTAATGGCTATCTGCTGCAACATGATTGTTTTTATATTACTACGATAATTATAGGAAATTATGGTAATAATTATAACAGAAACCGTAACTATAACAAGAGTGGTTAATTGGGTCTTTAATGATAGTTTATTCCTTAAGCATTTTATTTTTTCCGTTATCTTCATCCGATCACTCGATTCATCTATAAATTTTAGTCAAATTGATTGCCTTGTGTGTATTCATTGTGATTTTATAGGTTATATTATACTATTTTATACACTTTTTTACCACTTACAAGTCACTTTATTGTATTTTATTGTGATTTTGTATGTTTTATAATACAAATATACAAAAAAATTGTACGAAATGCGAGGTTAAATTATGAATAAAAAGTTTGGTAGAAAGAAAGCAGAAAGACTTGAAACATTTCTATTAACGATACCGGCAATTATCTTGGTTACAATTATGATATACGTTCCATTTATTATGAGTGGTTATTACTCTATGACAGAATGGAATGGTATTGCAAAAGAAGCCAAATTTATTGGATTAGAGAATTTTAAATCTATATTTACCGGCAACAACGACTTTGTCAAAGCGATTATCTTTACTGGAAAATACACCATTTTATTTATGGTATTGGCAAATGTAATTGCTTTAGCATTAGCCGTAGTGTTAGTAAAGAAGTTCCGATTAGCTAACATACTGCGTGGTGTATTCTTTATACCTTATATCATCAGTATGACTATCGTAGGTTTTATCTGGAAGTTTATATTTTCCCAAGGTTTTGCAAGCTTATTCGAACTTACGAATTGGGGTATTTTTAATTTCAGCTGGTTAGGGGATGCCAAATTAGCATTTTATTCGGTAGTTTTTGTAGGTGTATGGCAATCGGTAGGATTCTATATTGTTTTATATATTGCTGGATTACAAGCAGTTCCAACTGATGTATTAGAAGCTGCTACAGTAGATGGAGCAACAAACAGTAAAAGATTTTTTAAAGTTACTCTTCCATTACTGTTACCATCCATTGTCACATGTGTATTTATGTCTTTAACAAATGCATTAAAAGTTTTTGATATCATTCTTGCACTGACCAAAGGAGGGCCTGGTGGTTCAACCTACAGTGTTACCTTAGATATTTACCGAGAGGCGTTTCAAAATAACAATTATGGCCTAGGTTCTGCAAAATCATTGATATTCTTTGTCATTGTATTAATTTTAACTCAATTCGTATTAAAAATATTTAAAAGTAAGGAGGTATGATGCGATGAGTAGAGCACAGATGAAACAACTTAAAAATTTTACATTAATCTTATTCATTGTAATCTTGGGTGGAATTTATATATATCCTGTATTTCTGATGTTTTTAAACTCTGTAAAACCATTTAAAGAAGTAGTCATTGATGTAATAGCACTTCCGTCAAAAATAGCTTTGGAGAACTATTCCTATGTTTACGATAAAATGAATTATGGGAAACTATTTTTTAATAATGTAATCATAACAGTTACTGGAATCTTTGGAATCATCTTATTCTCATCCATTACAGCATACATCCTAGATAGAAGAAGAACGAAGTATACACAGATAGCATATGTCCTTATCATTACACCAATGTTAATTCCATTTCAAACTATCATGATAACTTTATTAAAAGTAATGAACATTATTAATTTATCTGGAAGCATTGTTGGTTTGGGTATTCAATACTGGGGCTTTGGTATACCAATGGCTGCATTCATTTATAAAAATTTTATGCAAACAATACCACATGAGATTGATGAAAGTGCGAAAATTGACGGAGCATCCACCATTAAAACTTACCTTTATGTTATATTTCCGTTGTTAAAATCGGTAACTGTTTCTATCATTGTGTTGGATGTTATGTGGATTTGGAACGACTTTCTATTACCATTATTAATGGTTAATAGCTCTCCAAATACAAAAACATTAGTATTAGCAGCTTATAACTTTGTTGGACAATTCAATACTCAATGGCATTATGCTATGACAGCCATGGTTTTAGCAGTTGTCCCATCTATTTTATTTTTTATTTTACTACAGAAACATATTGTTGAAGGCGTTGTTGCTGGAGCAGTAAAAGGGTGATTATTATTTATGAGTAAACTCTCATATTTAAATAATATAGGCAATTGCGAAACTATATAATTTATTGAATTGCTTATATAATATAGACGAATTTTCTAACTTCAGTTGCCATAACGAGCAAGATTTAGCTATAAAATTGTATGTATTGTATAATCAATAAGGACATCTTCAAGTTTCTCGATAGCCTAATAAATACTAAAAAAAAGGAGATACATTCTATGAAAAGAAAATTGTTAGGAATTTTATTATGTATTGCATTGTTATCAACAGTTTTAGTTGGATGTCAAAAAGAAAACACAGGTAATGATACTAACAATCCAACTCCAACGAAGACACAAACAGGTGATGGGGATACAACTAGTGATAAACCAGTAGATATTTATATGTTTATCTCAAGTCCAGAATATGCTGACGCAATTAATACACTAATTGCTGCATATAAAGAGGTAAAGCCAAATGTTACAATTAATTATGAAACTACGCAAAATGATTATCCTACATTATTAAAAGCAAAAATTAATTCAGGTGAAATGCCAGATATATTCTCATCTACATCAGGTAAGGAAATTGGGGTATATTTAGATTATTCCAAAGACTTATCAGACCAACCATTAGCAGACGCCATGTCTGATCCTGTAAAAGAAGTTATGAAAGCAAATGGAGATGAAGTACACGGCCTAAGTATTAAAGGAAATTTCTTTGGTTTAGTATATAATAAAGCGGCTTTTGAAAAAGCAGGAATTGCTGCTTTCCCACAAACTACCGCTGAGTTAAAAACTGCTTGCGAAAAATTAAAAACTGCTGGTTATACACCATTTACAACTGGTTATGCTGAATGGTGGGTATATAAACACGTATTCCAACACTTTTTAAATGCAGCTCAACCTGATGATGTAGCAGGTTTAGTGAACTCCTTTATCCAAGGAAAAGCAAAAATAAAAGATTACCCAGCGTTATATAATGACTTCTTTAATTATATCGACTTAACTGTACAATATGGTGACAAAAAACCTCTAGAAACTGATTTAAGTGCTGAAATAGCAGCTTTTGGTTCTGGACAAGCAGCAATTATGAATGGACAGGGAGCGTGGGTAGAAGCAGATATCTTAAAACTTGATCCAGAAATTCAAATCGGTTTTGATGGATATCCTGTAAATGACGATGCTACAGCAACTAAAGTTATCAGTGGTTCTGATCAAGCATTACGTGTAAATAAAGATTCCAAAGTGTTAGATGAAGTTCTTGCTTTCTTAAACTGGTGGTATACTTCTGATTATGGTAAATCATGGTTTAGTGATGTAGCTGGTGTTATCCCACCTATTAAAGATGCAACCACTCCAGATTATGAAATTATCAAACAAGGTACACTTCATGTTGAACAAGAAGGTTCTGGTGCATTAGCTGTTGTTTATTCCACAGATAGTTTCCATCAAGCATTCGGTGAAATCATGCAGGCATATATCGCAGGTACTATAAGCAAAGATGAAGCATGTACACAAATTGAGACAAAATGGGTAGAACTTGAAGCACAATAATAATTATGATTAAAACATAGTTATTGCTAATAAAAAAGAGTAATAAATAAGATTTACAGATAGGATTTTCAAATAAGATTTACAAATAAGATTTACAAAAAAGATTTACAAAAAAGATTTACAAAAAAAGCAATAACAACTTTAAAATATCACGGTTGTTATTGCTTTTTTACTACTAATAAATTAGTATATAATGTTTTAACATTTTCAGATTCATAGAGTCATTTCAGATTCATTTATTATTTATTTCTATTAACTAATCTAATTCTTTTTTATAATCAAGTTTGTTAATTAATTATTTTATAAAATTATTCTTAGATTTCTTCTAAAGATTGATTTATTATAATCTTATTGCTAACTCCTAAAGGTTCTTACATTGTTTTATCTTGTAATTCGTCCGTAGATTTATCTGTTGTTATATCGATGCAATCCACTATGGGTTCTTCCATAGTTTTATCTGGTAATTCGTCTGTAGATTTATTTTTCGTTATAGCGATGCAATCCACTGTAGGTTCTTCCACAGTTTTATCTGGTAACTCGTCTGTAGATTTATCTGTCGTTATATCGATGCAATCCACTATGGGTTCTTCCACAGTTTTATCTGGTAATTCGTCTGTAGATTTATCTGTCGTTACATTGATACAATCCACTGTAGGATCTTCCACTTTTTCATCTAGCATTTCAACTGCGTATTCATCTATCACTTCATCGGTTATATTACATAACTTTTGCTCAACAAGTGTATCTTGCATAACTTCTAAAAATAAGTTACTTTCATTGTTCTTATAATTCTTATTATATTTTTTATTAATAGTATGTAGTTTTTCTAGAAAGTTCGTAGAATATGATAAAGTTTTCGTTGGACATATATCTACACAATGCCCACATCCTACACAATTTATGTCTTTAACCATTTGTCCAGTAAAAGCGAACTCCTTTATGTTAATTGACATAGGGCAAGCTTTGTTACATTTACTACACTGAATGCATTTTGTATTAGTTGTATTTATTTTTTGGCCCGCTATTTTACTTATGATTGCTACAATTGTACCTACCGGACAATAATTACAATAGCCTCTTCCGATAAATGTTACCCAAAAAAACATGGCCATTAGAAGTTCTGTTGTTAAGTACTTAAATGATTCCACCTTACTCATTACTTTGAAATCTCCTGGAACAGTAACTCCTAGTAGAAACAAAACCCACCATAAAGTAAAAAATAGTGCAACTATAAGAAAAATCCATCTAAGAACTAGAAAAAGTCTCTTCTTTCTAGGCGTAATCTTCTTGCTTTTCCCTATCAACGGAATGGCTGGTTCAAATATTTCAGAAGCAAATCCGTTGAACAGACATAATGTAGAACATTGCCATCTTCTTCCGAATAAAAAAGTACCAACTATAACTAAAATACTAAAACAGATATAAAAAATGAGTGCAGTTGTTATTCCTAACGTTCCCCAAATTGGGTAATGACTCTGATAAAATGATGAATTAGAATATAACAACTGCAATGGTGTTGACGTCCATGGTAATGGCATAGTAAAAAAATAAAGTTCTTTATTTTGGAGTAATATTGGACCTATTATATGTACAACCAATGCTGTAATGATAAAACCTATGAGATTTCTTTTTCTCATGGCCAATCTTCCCTGCGTTTTCACTATTTTTATTGTAAGGTAGCTGCATATTATGATAAAGATTGTCTTAACCCAATTTTCATAAAAATGCCAAAACCAATTAATAAAATTCGCTACTTTTTCTGATGCATGACTAGCGTAACCATAATTTAACCCGGCAATTGCTAAACATAGTAATATGTAAGTTATTAAAATTATTTTTAGGATCCTAACTTCTACCATTTCTTTCTTAACCATAGATTCTCCCAATTTAATTTCTCCAATATATAGTATGTGTGATTTGTTATTTTAAGCTATTCATTTATAAATTATAACAAAAATACCTAGCAAAATATATTTCATATTTTTATATATCCA
>JARBTX010000155.1 GCA_029239975.1 Anaerocolumna sp. | reverse complement strand
AAAAATAGGTTTTTAAGGTGCCCAACATAAAAAGAATTATAAAATCAGTAATAGGGCGGGATTCAGTAGAATCCCACCCCCACTATTGACAAAGAACCATAAAAAACTGTTGTAAAATGGTCTCTATAATTTAATATACATAGAAACCTATTTTACAACAGTTATATATTTTAGATACTAATTATTCTGTAGCAGGAGTTATATTAGTTGTAGTTGTTACTTGTGCACCATAGATAAAATCATGAATTTCTTTTTTTGTTGCTTCCCAATCTGTTGGTACTAATACATCTTGATTATATTTACCAATCGGAACTTTCTCGTTCTTATAATTACCGTCGGAAGGAATTCTTAATTCACTTAATTTTTTAACATTTAAGCTTGCAGCTTCTTCCAAATAATTATTAAATTGTCCTTGTGTAATATCAGTTTTAATATTTAGATTACCTAATATTTTATTCATTAACAAACCTAATTCTAAAATGTTTTTTGTTTTAACTTTGTCAAAAATAGCATTTAATACTTTTCTATGTCTTTGAGTTCTACCGAAATCATTGTTTTCAGTTCCAGTTGAAACTTTTCTTACTCGGCAATAACCAACCGCTTGGTTACCATTAAATAAATTTACACCTTCTTTTACATTACGATATGCTGGATTTGAAATATAATTTGTAGTGTTTAGGTAATGTGCTTCACCACTTGTTAGAGTTATTTCAACTCCACCAACTAAATCTACTATTTTTTCGAATGATTCGAAGTTAACTAATGCATATCCATCTAATTTTATACCAAAATTATTTTCTATAGTTGTATATAATAAATCAATACCATCCTTAGCATAAACTGAATTTAACTTATTATTGTTATATCCTGGTATCTCCACATACAAATCTCTCATAAGCGAAGTTAATTTCATCGTTTTATCTTTGGTATTCATGGTTGCTATAATCATAACGTCAGTATTAGAGGCACCACCGATTTCTTCAACACCTAATAACAGTATGTTAACTATATGCTGAGCTGGTTTTGTAGTATTCTCTTTATCATCATTTCCTTTTGTATTATCTAACACAGGTTTAGTTCCGGACTCTTCGTAATCTAATTTTCCATATAAATAATTACCTGCAACATTAAATAATATTTTCCTTCCAGGACTCGTAAATATTAATAACCCACCCATAACCATTATTATAGAAAATACAATTGCAAATACTTTTAAGCCTTTCGGAAGTCCACTTTTTTTAACCGGCCTTTTATCACTCATATTAGTACTATTCCCCTCCAATTCGGAACTTATCTGCTTTGCTAGCGATGAATTAATCTCATCTAAGAAAGCAGCCTCATCCTCTATGTCTGCTATTTTGTCACCAAGCTTATTTGAATACTGTTCCCATCCATCCCTATTATTTATCTGATTAGGATAGTTTCTACTGTTATCCCTACTATTACCGCTCTTATTATCTCTATCCATCCCGTTCACTCCTATAAAAAGTAGTTTTTCTATCAAAACACTTAAAAAATGATAATACATGTAAATCCCGAACAATTATATCACCGTACTAATAAAAATAAAAGCTATTTTCAAAAAATTAAGAAAAAATTAAATATATTGATATATTTAACTGTATAATTTATAACATTAATGGCAAGTAAGAATATTACACTATACTAATCATAATCGTTTCATATTTACTATAAATTATCATGAGTCACATTTAAACTATTTATGCAATAAGAAATATAATACTTTTAGCAATAATTTATGAGAATAATTCATTGTATATTAATATTTATACACATACATTTATAGTCTTTTTAATTTTAAACATAATTAAAAATAAGCTCTCTTTATTTAGAGAGCTTATCTAATAACTTAATTATTTCTTCTATTTTTTCTTCTTCATTACCTTTTTCAAATGCATCTTTAACACATTCGCCTAAATGTGCTTGAATTACATCATGATTCACTTTTTTTATAATTGCTCCAGTTGCAAGAAGTTGATTGGAGATATCAATGCAATAACGATCTTCTTCAACCATCTTAAGCAATCCATCAATCTGGCCCCTAGCAGTTTTTAAAAGTTTCGTTATTTTAACTTTATCTGCTTTCATGATAATCCTCCATATATGATATCTTCATAGTATTATCTACCAAAAAGACCTTTTTTCTCTTCAATAGAAACTACTTCATATCCAGCTTCTGTGATAACATCTTTTAATGTTGTATCACTAACGTCAGATTGTAACGAAACTGTTGCTGACTTTTTCTTTAAATCTACTTTCGCTTCAACTCCATTAATCTCATTTAAAACTTTCTCAACTTTAGCTTGGCAATGTCCACATGACATTCCTTCAATTTTTATAATTTTTTTCATTTAATATCACCTTTCTTTTCTGTTTATTTAGTTAACTTAGTTATTAATTTTACTAAGATATCTTAATTCTATATATTAAAAGAGAAGTAATCTATAACTTATAAATTGTTCTCAATAATATTACTTATTTTTTGCTTTAAAAAATTTAAGTCTTAACGCATTGGATACTACAAAAACTGAACTTAAACTCATTGCTGCCGCTGCAAACATAGGATTTAGTTTCCAGCCAAGTAATGAATAAAATATCCCTGCTGCTAATGGTATACCAATTATGTTATAAAAGAAAGCCCAAAATAGATTTTCTTTTATATTCTTTATAGTTGCCTTGCTAAGTTGTATTGCGGTAACAGCATCTAATAAGTCGCTTTTCATTAATACAATATCTGCAGATTCTATTGCAATATCAGTACCTGCTCCAATAGCAATACCAACATCAGCTCTAGCTAAAGCAGGAGCATCATTTATTCCATCTCCAACCATAGCAACTTTTTTACCACTCTCTTGAATTGTTCTTACTTCCAATTCTTTATCCTGTGGTAAAACTTCAGCCACTACTTTGTTTATATTTAGTTGTTTTCTAATAGCCTCAGCAGTCTTTTTATTATCCCCTGTTAACATAACAACATCAATTCCCATAGCTTTAAATCTTTCGATTGCTTCTTTACTTGTTGGTTTTACAACATCTGCGACAGCTATTAAACCAAGGAATTTTTCACTACTTGCAAAATAAAGTGGTGTTTTTCCGTCATTTGCTAATGCATCTGACTTGTGTTTATATTGGCTTACCTGAATTTTATTTTCTTCCATGAAAGCAAGGTTACCAGCATAATAATAAGCATCATTCATTTTAGCAATGATTCCTCTACCAGGCATTGCATTAAACTCGTCAACTTTATGTGTTTGAATTCCAAGTTCATTGGCTTTTTCAACAATAGCATCTGCTAATGGGTGTTCTGAAGGTTTTTCGATAGAAGCAGCAAGTTCTAATAAAGTTTTCTCTGTAATACCATCTGCTGTAATAATATCTGTTACTTTTGGTTTACCTTCTGTGATAGTACCTGTTTTATCAAGAACAACAGTTTGAATTGTATGTGCAAGTTCTAAAGCTTCTGCAGATTTGATTAATATTCCATTCGTTGCTCCCTTACCTGTTCCTACCATAATCGCTACAGGAGTCGCAAGACCTAATGCACATGGGCAAGATATAACTAAAACAGCGATACCAATTGTTAGAGCAAATTCAAAACTAGCACCTAATAAAATCCAAATGATAGTTGCTAATATGGCAATTCCAATAACCACTGGTACGAACACTCCACTAATTTTATCTGCTAATTTTGCAATTGGAGCTTTCGATGAATTTGCATCTTCAACTAGTTGTATGATCTGTGCTAACGTTGTATCATCACCAACTTTTTCAGCACTAAATTTAAAAAATCCTGATTTATTAATAGTTGCTGCAATAACCTTATCTCCTACTTGCTTTTCAACCGGAATACTCTCCCCTGTTAAGGCTGATTGATCAATAGCAGTGCTACCTTCAATAATCGTACCATCAACGGGAATACTTTGACCAGGTTTCACTAAGATTATATCATGAATTATCACTTCTTCAACTGGAATTTCATACTCTGTACCATCTCTTAATACGGTTGCAGTCTTAGGGGCTAAGTCCATAAGCTTCGATATTGCCTCTTTGGTTTTACCTTTTGATCTCGCTTCTAAGAATTTACCAAATGTAATTAAAGTTAGTATCGTTCCAGCTGATTCGAAATATAGATCCATGGAATAATGCATTACCATATCCATATTATCATGACCTAATCCATATCCGATTTTAAAAATAGCAAATATTCCGTAGAGAACAGCAGCGCTTGAACCAATGGCGATTAAAGAGTCCATATTTGGTGAACCGGCAAAGAGTGTTTTAAACCCAATGGTAAAATATTTGCTATTAACATATACAATTGGAAGTAATAATAAAAACTGTATAAATGCAAAAGTCAATGCATTCTTATCACCATGAACTATGCTTGGTAGTGGTAACTTAAACATATGACCCATGGCAATATATAATAATGGAATAAGAAATATTGTAGAAACAATTATTCTGGTTTTCATTTCTTTTAATTCTAAATCTATTTTATTATTCACATTATTATGAACAGTTGATTCACCACCTCTTACATATAAGGTAGCATTATATCCAGCATCAACTACCGCTTGGATTATTTGATTATTATTAGTAATGTCATTCAGGAAATCCACTACCATACTATTCGAAAGTAAATTAACTGAAACATTCTGTACACCAGGAACATTTTTTACACCTTTTTCTACGGAAGCCTGGCAGGCAGAACAAGTCATACCAAGAACACTAAATTTTTGTTTCATAGTTTTATCTCCTTACTACACCCCCGTGGGGTGTTACTATGAATACAACATACACCCTTTTAAATAAATTGTCAAGTATAATATATAAGTTTTTTGGTATCATTTTTTTTAATTAGTACCATCATTTTCCAATCAGTACCTAGTACCATCTCTTTCTAGCTAGTACAATCTCTTTCTAGCTAATACAATCATTTTACAAAGGCATAAAGAATTGTTGCAAAATATCTATAATATTCTTCCTCATGGATTATGTATATCATAATTCATTAAAAGTATTAACAATAATATTTTGCAACAACTCTATTTAATACTATATTTGAAAAACACTTACTTTGTCTTTTAGATTTTTTGCTTCATCTCCAAGTTGTATTGCCTCTTGATTTAACTCTTCTACGGAAATCAATTGATTTTCTGCTGTAATACTAAGTTCAGCTGAAGCTGCTGCCGTTTCTTCTAATGTGGATGAGATGCTCTCTATTGCAGCTAAAGTATCATTTTTAGCCATACTTATTTTGTCAATACCATCTGTAATCACATTTAAATTGTTACCTAACTTACTTACATGTAGATCAATGGAATCAAACTTCGTATGAGTTTCCTTTAATGTACTCTCCTGTGTAGAAACAATTTCTTCGGCCATCAAAGCAACATCAACAATAGCTTGTGTCTTTTCATGTATTTTATCTACAATTATGCGAATTCTTCCAGCCTCATTCGATGATTGCTCTGCGAGTTTACGTATTTCATCAGCAACTACAGCAAACCCCTTACCAACTATTCCAGCTCTAGCAGCCTCTATGGATGCATTTAGCGCTAAAAGATTTGTTTGTTCAGTAATATCATTAATCACTCTAACAATTCCTATGATTGCGTCTGATTCTTTTTCAAGACTTTCTATACTTGCAATGACTCTTCCTGTTATCTCCTTAGTATCTTTTGCCTTTTCGCAAAGTTCATTCATGCTTAGTCGTCCGTCCCCTATAATACCTTTGGTGGAATCTGCAATTTGGCCAATTGTAAATATATTTTCTTGAACTTTGTTAATTTCCTCTGCTAAATTTGCCATCTGATGTAAGCAATTCTCCGCATCAATAGCTTGTTGTGAAACGCCTTGTTCAATATCTGTAACAGCATTTGCAATGTTCTTTGAAGTAGTTAAAATTACCCCTGACGCATTCGATACATGATTTGCTGCATTTGCAGTTTTATAACCTACGCCTATCATGCTAGAAATCAAGGATTTCATACTCTCAATCATATGGTTAATACTAGAACCTAAGATGTGAAATTCATCCTTTCTTTTAATTCTGGCATCCACATTTAAATTACCGGTAGAAATTAAAGCTAAAGTTTTATTCGTTCTGTGAATTGTTTTACCTATACCATTGGATAAAATAAAACCAATGATTAGCGCAATAAAACTAGTTAATAAAACGATGATTAACGTAATCACTTTTACGTTTTCAGCTTGCTTAATCACTTCTGTTTTTGGTATTAAAGTAAAGAGAAGAGAATTACTTTCCTTTAATTTTGAATAGATAAATAAGTAACTTTCATTTTGAAACGTTACATAGAAGGAATCTAATTCTGTCTTATTATTCATAGCTTTCGTATAAAATGGTTGTTTTGTAATGTTAAAATCATCACTAAATTTACCAGTAAGAATTTGTTTTTCATCCTGAGTAGCTAGACCAGTAATACTATTGTCACCGAAATCTGTTTTATTTAGGATATCCTTTATAAAATTCTCACTTACATCAATGATAATATATCCAATTTCTTTAAAACCTAAATTGTTCATCTTTTTAATATAGGTTAAACTATATTTCTTAGCCTGCTCTGGAAAAATACTATCAAGAAAAGGGTGTGTTCCTATCCAGATTTGTGATTCGTCAGAACTTTTAAATAATTTAGAATCTTCCGATTCATTGAACTGACTATAAATGTCTGCTTTTAAACTACCTGCCGATGTAACTGGGTTACCATAATCTGCAAACACATATATATTACTTATAAATTTATCTGCGGCAGCCATTGATAAAATCTTCTTTTGGGTTTCTTTATAACGACTTATTTCTTCGATGGGATTATTATCGTAGTATTTTTGATAATATTTCAGTATTGTATCGTCTGATATTAACTGAATGGCTTTTCCAGAAATATTACTAAGCCCTAATTCATAATACTCACTCA
>JARBTX010000056.1 GCA_029239975.1 Anaerocolumna sp. | reverse complement strand
GATATTCAATAAAATATCAAGGGGTGAAAACGTCAATGGATAAAAACAGGATACGTCCAATCAAAGTTGGTAACGGCGTAAGAATGAGCTACTCAAGGCGAAAAGAAGTATTGGAAATGCCAAATCTTATTGAAGTCCAAAAAGACTCTTATCAGTGGTTTTTAGATGAAGGACTTAGAGAAGTATTTGCTGACATTTCTCCAATCGAAGATTATAGTGGTCATTTAAGCTTAGAGTTTGTAGATTTTGTGCTGTGTGAAGATGATGTCAAATATTCAATTGAAGAGTGTAAGGAGAGAGATGCTACTTTTGCAGCACCTCTTAAAGTTAAAGTCAGACTTCACAACAAAGAGAACGATGAAATCAATGAGCACGATATTTTTATGGGCGATTTACCATTAATGACAGAGACTGGAACTTTCGTTATTAACGGTGCTGAAAGAGTTATCGTTAGTCAGTTAGTACGTTCCCCCGGTATCTACTATGCTATTGGACATGACAAAATTGGTAAAAGACTGTTCTCATCAACCGTAATACCTAATAGAGGTGCATGGTTAGAATATGAAACAGATTCTAATGATGTTTTCTATGTTCGAGTTGATAGGAATAGAAAGGTTCCAATAACCGTTCTAATTCGTGCACTCGGCATTGGAAGCAATATAGAGATTCAAGAATTGTTTGGTGAAGAACCTAAAATTACAGCAAGTATTGCAAAGGATCCATCTGATAACTATCAGGATGGTCTACTTGAATTGTACAAAAAATTACGTCCGGGTGAACCACTTTCTGTTGAAAGTGCGGAATCTTTAATTAACAGTATGTTTTTTGATCCAAGAAGATATGATCTAGCTAAGTTCGGTAGATTTAAGTTTAATAAGAAGTTGAATTTAAAGAATCGTGTAGTTGGTTGTAGATTAGCAGAAGATGTAGTGAATAAAGAAACCGGAGAAATCATAGCAGAAGCCGGAACAACAATCACAGAAGAACTTGCAATTGAAATACAAAATGCAGCTGTACGTTCTATTATGGTACAAGCGGAAGAAAGAAATGTAAAAGTTCTTTCTAACTTAATGGTTGATTTAGCTTATTACGTAGATGTTGATAAAGCTGAATTAGGCGTAACAGAAGATGTATACTATCCAATACTTAAGAGCATTTTAGATGAAAATAAAAATATAGAGGATATTAAAATAGCGATTAAGAAAAATATCAGCGATTTAATTCCAAAACACATTACTAAAGAAGATATTATTGCCTCAATCAATTATAATATTCACTTAGAATATGGAATTGGTGGAGCAGATGATATCGATCATTTAGGTAACAGAAGAATTAGAGCTGTTGGTGAGTTACTGCAAAACCAATACAGAATTGGTCTTTCAAGAATGGAACGTGTAGTAAGAGAAAGAATGACTACACAAGATCTTGAAGGTGTAAGTCCGCAGTCTTTAATTAATATTAAACCAGTAACTGCAGCAGTAAAAGAATTCTTTGGAAGTTCTCAGTTGTCACAGTTCATGGATCAACATAATCCATTAGGTGAATTAACTCATAAGAGACGTTTATCAGCATTAGGACCAGGTGGTCTTTCTCGTGATAGAGCTGGTTTCGAGGTTCGTGACGTTCATTATTCTCACTACGGAAGAATGTGTCCTGTTGAAACTCCAGAAGGTCCTAACATCGGTTTAATTAACTCTCTTGCATCCTATGCAAGAATTAATGAGTATGGATTTATTGAAGCTCCTTATCGTAAGGTAGATAAAACAGATCCAATGAACCCTAAGGTAATAGATGAAGTTGTTTATTTAACAGCAGATGAAGAAGATAAATTTGTAGTTGCACAAGCAAATGAGCCACTAGATGAGAACGGATATTTTGTTAATACCAATGTATCTGGTCGTTTTAGAGAAGAAACATCAGAATTCGAAAGACCTAAGATTGATTTAATGGACGTTTCTCCTAAAATGGTATTCTCTGTAGCAACAGCAATGATTCCTTTCCTTGAAAATGATGATGCGAACCGTGCGTTAATGGGTTCTAACATGCAGCGTCAGGCAGTTCCACTATTAATTACAGAAGCTCCAGTTGTAGGAACAGGTATCGAATTAAAATCAGCAGTTGACTCTGGTGTTTGCGTTGTAGCTAAAAAAGCAGGTGTTGTTGAGAAATCAACATCAAAAGAAATCGTTATTAAAAATGATGATGGCACAAAAACACCTTATAAATTATTAAAATTTGCAAGAAGTAACCAAGGTACTTGTATTAACCAAAGACCTATTGTATATAAAGGAGATAAAATAGAGGCAGGTCAAGTTATTGCAGATGGCCCTTCTACATCTCAAGGTGAATTAGCACTTGGTAAAAATCCATTAATCGGATTTATGACCTGGGAAGGTTATAACTACGAAGATGCGGTATTATTAAGTGAAAGATTAGTTCAAGAAGATGTTTACACCTCTGTTCATATTGAAGAATATGAAGCAGAAAGTAGAGATACAAAATTAGGACCAGAAGAAATCACAAGAGATGTACCTGGTGTTGGTGATGATGCATTAAAGGATCTTGATGAAAGAGGTATTATCCGTATTGGTGCTGAAGTACGTGCTGGAGATATCTTAGTTGGTAAAGTAACTCCTAAGGGAGAAACTGAATTAACAGCAGAAGAAAGATTACTTCGTGCAATCTTTGGTGAGAAGGCTAGAGAAGTACGTGATACTTCCCTTAGAGTTCCACATGGTGAATATGGTATTATTGTAGATGCAAAAGTATTTACAAGAGAAAATGGCGATGAATTATCTCCAGGTGTAAATCAAACTGTTCGTGTATACATTGCACAGAAGAGAAAGATTCAAGTTGGTGATAAGATGGCTGGTCGTCATGGTAACAAGGGTGTTGTTTCCAGAGTATTACCAGCAGAAGATATGCCTTTCTTACCAAATGGTAGACCGCTTGATATCGTATTAAATCCACTAGGCGTTCCTTCTCGTATGAACATCGGTCAGGTACTTGAAATTCACTTAAGTCTTGCAGCGAAAGCGTTAGGATTTAAAGTTGCAACACCAGTATTTGATGGTGCAAACGAAGATGATATCCAAGATACTTTGGAATTAGCAAATGACTATGTTAACTCAGATTGGGATGATTTCGTAGAAAAATACGAAAATATCCTAGATCCAGAACTTATGGATTATTTAGATAAAAATAAAGCAAACAGAGTTGATTGGAAGGGTGTTCCTATCAATCGTACTGGTAAAGTAAGACTTCGTGACGGTCGTACTGGAGAATTCTTTGATGGCGCTGTAACAGTAGGTTTCATGCACTACTTAAAACTTCACCACTTAGTAGACGATAAGATCCATGCTCGTTCCACTGGTCCTTACTCCTTAGTAACACAACAACCACTTGGTGGTAAAGCGCAATTTGGTGGACAGAGATTCGGTGAGATGGAAGTTTGGGCACTTGAAGCATATGGTGCTGCTTATACACTTCAAGAAATCTTAACTGTAAAATCCGATGATGTTACTGGACGTGTGAAAACTTATGAAGCTATTATTAAAGGCGAAAATATCTCTGAACCAGGTATTCCAGAATCCTTTAAAGTACTTTTAAAAGAATTACAGTCCTTAGCATTAGATGTAATCGTTTTAGATGAAAGCGGTCAAGAAGTTAAGATGACTGAAAACATCGATTACACAGAAGGAGATTTAACACCATTAATTGAAGGTGATAACTCATTTAGATATGATGAAGATTATAGTGAAGCTGGTTATAGAGAAACAACACCAGAAGAAGAAGATACTTTCTTTGACACCTTTGATGAAGAAACCGTTGACCTTAGTGAAATGGATGATGAAGAATTCGATTTATAATTAAAATATAATGCAAATGTGTTAAACATTACTTTTGACAATGTCAGATAAATTAGTTTAACACAATTGCGTTAATACAATGACAGATTAAAAGCTGTCTAATGTAAATATAAACGGATTAATTATCAATCCGTTACTATGAAAGGGAGTGCCAGATGATGCCAGAAGTAGTAAATAACGAAAGTGTTCAGGAAATCACATATGACGCAATCAAAATCGGCTTAGCTTCCCCTGAGAAAATCAGAGAATGGTCTAGGGGCGAAGTGAAAAAACCAGAGACAATTAACTACAGAACCTTAAAGCCAGAAAAAGATGGTTTATTCTGTGAAAAAATCTTTGGACCAAGTAAAGATTGGGAATGTCACTGTGGTAAATATAAAAAAATTAGATATAAAGGCGTAGTATGTGATCGTTGTGGCGTTGAAGTAACTAAGGCCAGCGTTCGAAGAGAACGTATGGGTCATATCGAACTTGCTGCACCAGTATCTCATATATGGTATTTTAAAGGAATTCCAAGTAGAATGGGTCTTATCTTAGATCTCTCTCCTAGAACTCTTGAAAAAGTACTTTATTTTGCTGCCTATATCGTGTTAGATAAAGGTAATACTGATTTACAATACAAACAAGTTTTAAATGAAAAAGAATTTAGAGAAGCATACGAAAAGTATGGTAATAAATTCCGTGTAGGCATGGGTGCTGAAGCGATTCAAGAGCTTTTAATGGCGATCGACTTAGAAGGAGAATCTGCTGACCTTAAAAAAGGTTTAAAAGATTCTACTGGACAAAAGAGAGCAAGAATCATTAAAAGACTTGAAGTTGTAGAAGCATTTAGAGAATCAGGTAACAGACCAGAATGGATGATTCTTTCAGTGGTTCCTGTAATTCCACCAGATTTAAGACCAATGGTTCAATTAGATGGTGGTCGTTTTGCGACTTCTGATATGAATGATTTATACCGTCGTATCATCAACCGTAATAATCGTTTAAAGAGATTATTAGAACTTGGTGCACCAGATATTATCGTACGTAACGAAAAGAGAATGCTTCAAGAAGCAGTAGATGCTTTAATTGATAACGGTAGAAGAGGACGTCCAGTAACAGGTCCTGGTAACCGTGCATTAAAATCCTTATCCGATATGTTAAAAGGTAAGCAAGGACGTTTCCGTCAGAACTTACTTGGTAAACGTGTTGACTATTCAGGACGTTCCGTTATCGTTGTAGGACCAGAACTTAAAATATATCAATGCGGTCTTCCAAAAGAAATGGCAATCGAATTATTCAAACCTTTCGTAATGAAAGAGTTAGTTGCTAGAGGAACTGCACATAATATAAAATCAGCTAAAAAAATGGTGGAAAGACTTCAATCTGAAGTATGGGATGTACTAGAAGAAGTAATCAGAGAACATCCTGTTATGTTAAACCGTGCTCCTACTCTTCATAGACTTGGTATCCAAGCATTTGAACCAGTTCTTGTTGAAGGTAAAGCAATTAAACTTCACCCATTAGTATGTACTGCATTTAATGCCGACTTCGATGGTGACCAGATGGCGGTGCATTTACCACTATCTGTAGAAGCACAAGCAGAATGTAGATTCTTACTTTTATCTCCTAACAACTTATTGAAACCATCTGATGGTGCTCCAGTTGCTGTTCCTTCACAGGATATGGTACTTGGTATTTACTACTTAACATTACAAAAACCAGGTGACTTAGGAGAAGGTCACTTCTTCAAGAGTGTAAATGAAGCAATTCTTGCATATGAGAATGCAGCTATTACTCTTCATGCGTTAATTAAAGTTAGAAGAAGTGGAGTTAATAGCCAAGGCGTATTAGAAACAAAAACAGTAGAATCCACATTAGGACGTTTCATATTTAATGAAATTATAAGCCAAGACTTAGGATTTGTGGATAGAACAAATCCAGATAACTTCTTAATTCCTGAAGTTGATTTCCACGTTGGTAAGAAGCAATTAAAGAAGATTCTTGAAAAATGTATTAATACACATGGTGCAACTAAAACTGCAGAAACACTAGATGCGATTAAATCTTTGGGTTATAAATACTCTACAAGAGCAGCTATGACCGTTTCTATCTCAGATATGACAGTGCCACCACAAAAGAAAACAATTATAGCAGGCGCTGAGAAGAGAGTAGAAGAAATCTCTAAAAACTTCCGTCGTGGTTTAATGACTGAAGATGAAAGATACAAAGCAGTTATTGATACTTGGAAAGTAGCCGATGATGAAATTACTGACGCACTTTTATCAGGTCTTGATAGATATAATAACATCTTCATGATGGCAGACTCTGGTGCCCGTGGTTCTGATAAACAGATTAAACAGCTTGCTGGTATGCGTGGTTTGATGGCCGATACATCCGGTCGTACAATCGAATTACCAATCAAATCAAACTTCCGTGAAGGTCTTGACGTTTTGGAATACTTTATCTCTGCACATGGTGCTAGAAAAGGTCTTTCCGATACAGCTCTTCGTACTGCCGATTCAGGATACTTGACTCGTCGTTTGGTTGACGTATCACAAGATTTAATTATCCGTGAAGTGGATTGTCAAGAAGGCAAAGAAGCTCCAGGTATGTGGATTAAAGCCTTTACCGATGGAAATGAAGTAATTGAAAGTTTAGAAGAGAGAATCACAGGAAGATATTCCTGCGAATCTATCTATGATGATAATGGTGAAATGATTGTGAAAGCAAATCACATGATTACACCAAAGAGAGCTGCTAGGATTGTTTCTACTAAGAAGATTCAAGATGCAGGTTTCAATGCAAAAATTAAGATACGTAACATTCTTAGCTGTAAGTCTCATATTGGTGTATGTGCTAAGTGTTATGGTGCAAACATGGCAACTGGTGAAGCAGTTCAGGTTGGTGAAGCAGTAGGTATTATTGCGGCTCAATCTATCGGTGAACCAGGTACACAGCTTACTATGCGTACATTCCATACTGGTGGTGTTGCCGGTGATGATATCACTCAAGGTCTTCCTCGTGTTGAAGAACTTTTTGAGGCTAGAAAGCCTAAGGGTCTTGCAATCATCGCTGAATTTGGTGGTGTTGTAACAATCAAAGACACTAAGAAGAAGAGAGAAGTTATTATTACGAACAACGAGACTGGAGAAGCTAAGACTTACTTAATCCCTTACGGATCAAGAATTAAAGTATTAGATGGAGACGTTCTTGAAGCTGGTGATGAATTAACAGAAGGTAGTGTTAATCCACATGATATCCTTAAGATTAAAGGCGTTCGTGCGGTTCAAGATTATATGATTCAAGAAGTTCAAAGAGTTTACCGTTTACAAGGTGTAGAAATTAATGATAAGCATATCGAAGTTATCGTTCGTCAAATGCTTAAGAAAATCCGTATTGAAAATAGTGGAGATTCTGAATTCTTACCAGGTAAATTAATTGATACTCTCGAATTTGATGATGTAAATGAAGAATTAGAAAATGAAGGAAAAGAAATTGCAGAAGGTAAACAAGTAATGCTTGGTATTACAAAAGCTTCCTTAGCAACAAACTCCTTCCTTTCAGCAGCATCCTTCCAGGAAACTACTAAAGTATTAACGGAAGCAGCTATTAACGGTAAAGTCGATCCACTTATTGGTCTAAAAGAAAACGTTATTATCGGTAAATTAATTCCAGCTGGTACTGGTATGAAGAGATACCGTTCTGTAAAACTTGATAGTGATACAGATGAAGAATTAATGATTTCTGAAGATTTCGATGATGAAAACTATGACAGTTTCCGTTTCAACGAATCAACAATGGACGATATTGATGGTATCGAAATCGATGAGTTTGATGGCGATGACGATGTAGCGGATGTAGATTTCAGTGAAGAAGATTTAATGGATGATGATTTTGATTCAGATGATGATGATAAATAATAATCTCATTATAAAAAATTAAATAAATTACGCAAAATATAGGCAGCATATCAGTACATGATATGCTGCTTTTTTTAGTCCGAAATTATATTAAGTCTTTAAACTTGCTTAGGGATGTATACTTTTAATGTTATAAAATCTAATGATTGTTTCTTATTTATTAATAATAGTAATTATTATTGAAAGAATAAATTATTGACATACATATAGTACTGATATATAATCTAAGCACAATATATTGTGTTCGGATTTATAAGGTGAAAAACATAATAGGAATATATACAAGTAAGTTATGGAAAACATAGAACTATCTAATGCGTAGATGAACGTATAAGTCTAAGATAGTAATACATAAGGTTAGCAGCTTAATTGGAGGATGAAAATGAAACACATATTATCAGATGGATTTTTAGAAAAATACAAAAATACAGAAAGTCCCTTAAGCAATATAGGTGAATTTGTATATCTAAGAACGTATTCAAGGTATTTAGAAGATAAGAAGAGAAGAGAAAACTGGTTTGAAACAGTGTTACGAACTACAGAATATAACATTGAGCTAGAGATAAATTATAGAAAAAAATATAATTTACCGATAGATATAGATAAAATGAGAAAAGAAGCAGAGTTTTTATTTGATAATTTATTTTATTTACGTACATTTACATCTGGTAGAACCCTATACATGGGTGGTACAGAAATAGTAAAAGAATATCCATTATCCAATTATAATTGCTGCTTTACATTAATACAAAATACCCATGACTTTGTTGATGTTTTCTATCTTTTAATGCTAGGATGCGGGGTAGGAATAAGAATAGATAAACAACTTATTAATCAAATGCCTGCAGTGAGACATGTATTATTAGAAAGTATCTACAACTCTGAAATACGTAAATCTAAAACAAAAGAAGAGATGGAAAATACTGAATTATTAATTGATGCAAAAGATCCATCCTTAGCGATTATTAAAGTTGGCGATAGTAAAGAAGGTTGGTGTAATGCTCTCGATACCTACTTTAACTTGGTAACATTGGATGAACACGCAAACATCAAGAAAGTTATTATTGATTATAGTTTTGTAAGGCCAGAGGGTGAAAGATTACGTAGATTTGGTGGTAGAGCTTCAGGTCATAAATCATTAAAAAGAATGTTTGAAAAAATCAATAAAGTAATAGGCCAAACTTCAAATAATGAGTTGAGATCTATAGATATTTTGGATATTGCCACAATCATTAGTGAAAATGTTGTATCTGGTGGAGTAAGACGTAGTGCAATGATGATTATATGTGATGAAGATGATAATGAAGTTATTAATGCGAAAAGTAATATTTATACAGTAGTAGATGGAAACTGGATAGAGAATCAAGAGATTTCTCATAGGAAAATGAGTAATAACTCCGTACTTTATAAAAAGAAACCATCACTTGAAAGAATTAAAGAAATCATTCATTCTATCCGTATTAACGGAGAACCAGGCTTTATCAATGCTACGGAAGCAACACGTAGAAAAGGCACTTTTGATGGATGCAATCCATGTGGCGAAATTCTGTTAAGATCCAAACAATGTTGTAATTTATCCACGAATAATCTAGTTTCTTTCGTTGATGAAAAAGCAGAATTAGACTATAATAAATTATCAGAAGTAATAAAATTATCAACTAGAGTTGCTATTCGAATGACTTTAGTAGATGTGGAATTGGATGATTGGAATAAAGTAATGCAAGAAGATCGTATCATAGGTATATCACTTACTGGAATGATGGATATGGTGAATAAAGCAAATATGAATTATGAACAATTGGCGGATTTATTAAAAGAATTACGAGCTGTTGTTCGTACAGAAGGGGAACTTTATTGTAACGAATTAGGTGTATCAGTTCCTGAATTAATGACTACTATAAAACCAGAAGGAACTTTATCAAATCTCCCAAGCGTAAGTTCAGGAATTCATTTCGCACATTCTAGCTATTATATTAGAAGAGTACGTATTTCAACATCTGATCCATTATATAAAATGATTGAAGAACAAGGTTGCTATCCAATTCATAACGAAATAGGACAGACAGATGAAAATTGCACAATTAAAGTAATTGAATTTCCATTAAAAGCGCCAGTTGGTAGAACAAAATATGATGTTGGTGCCATAGAACAATTAGAACTTTATAAAATGTCAATGATTCATTGGACTGATCATAACACATCAATTACTGTACACGTAAGAGAGAATGAATGGGATGATGTAGCCAACTGGATTTACAATAACTTTGAATATGTAGTGGGTATTACCTTCCTACCCCTATTTGAAGAAACATATCCATTATTACCATATGAGATTACAACAAAAGAAGATTATGAAGAAAGAATGAAGAGTATAAAGCTGATTGATTATAATCTATTGGCAAAATATGATGTAGATGAAGAACAAGACATTCTAGATAATGATTGTACTACTGGAGCATGCCCTATTAGATAAAATGAAAATAAATAAATATAAAAAAGTCTACGAATTTAGAATAAATAATGAAAAATATGAAATACTATTCAGTGGCGAAAATCCCTACAACAGTAAATCTAGGTTTACTGTTGTAGGGATTTAAAAAAATGTATTGTCATGATTACATTTAAAATTTTAAAACCCTTGACAATTCCAAATATTTAAAGTATAATCAATAAGCGCGATTTTATATAGCGTCAATCTTTGTATGCAAAAATTGCAGCAAAGTTAGGCAACCCAATAAACTTAAACATTCTTCAGGAGGTGAAAATTAATGCCTACATTTAATCAATTAGTTAGAAAAGGTAGAAAGACAGTTGAGAAGAAATCTACTTCTCCAGCTCTTCAAAAAGGATTTAACTCCTTAAATAAGAGATCTACTGATGTTTCTGCACCACAAAAAAGAGGTGTATGTACAGCAGTTAGAACAGCTACACCTAAGAAGCCTAACTCAGCTCTTAGAAAAATTGCCAGAGTACGTCTTTCTAACGGAATCGAAGTAACAAGCTATATCCCAGGTGAAGGTCACAACCTTCAAGAGCATAGTGTTGTTCTAATCAGAGGTGGTAGAGTAAAGGATTTACCAGGTACTCGTTACCATATCATTAGAGGTACACTTGATACAGCTGGTGTTGCTAAGAGAAGACAGGCTCGTTCCAAGTACGGAGCGAAGAGACCGAAAGCCGGAAAGTAATCATTCAGTTTTTTCACTAATCATTAAGTGCCGGGTTAATTTTTATTCAGATTTCAGATAAATACCAATGGGTTGCGTTTTTATCACCGAATTGAACGAAAGTATTTTCAGATAGACGGAATAGATTTGAGAAAAAAGTTAAACTGTGCGCGAACACAATGAATGTATGAGTAAAATTACTTGTACTGCCCCATAATAATAGGGGCTATGTGAGTACCGATGATTTAAGAAAATCTTATTGTTAAGGCAATAAGCAAATATTAAGGAGGGAAGAAACGTGCCACGTAAAGGACATATACAAAAAAGAGATGTATTAGCAGATCCGATTTACAATAGTAAGATCGTTACTAAACTTATCAATAACATTATGTTAGATGGTAAAAGAGGTACTGCACAAAAAATCGTATACGGAGCTTTTGATAGAATCGCAGCTAAATCAGGCAAAGAAGCTATCGAAACTTTTGAAGAGGCTATGAACAATATCATGCCGGTTCTTGAAGTAAAAGCTAGACGTATCGGTGGTGCAACATACCAAGTACCAATCGAAGTTAGACCGGATAGAAGACAAGCATTAGCACTTCGTTGGTTAACTCTTTATTCTCGTAAAAGAGGAGAAAAGACAATGGAAGAAAAATTAGCTAATGAAATCTTAGATGCAGCAAACAACACAGGCTCATCTGTTAAGAAAAAAGAAGATATGCATAAAATGGCTGACGCTAATAAAGCATTTGCTCATTATCGTTGGTAAAATATATCAAAAGGTTTTTAACCTTTTGATGTATAAACTAAATTATGTATATTTTAATACTACGCAAATATTGATATAGCCTAATTTATTAGGTGAACCACATGAAATAAGGAGGTATTTCCTTGGCTGGAAGAGAATATCCGTTAGATAGAACTAGAAATATCGGTATTATGGCTCATATTGATGCTGGTAAGACAACTCTTAAACTCTTACTGAACGTATCTTATACTATACCGGTGTTAACTACAAAATCGGTGATACTCATGAAGGTACTGCAACCATGGACTGGATGGAGCAGGAACAAGAAAGAGGTATCACTATTACTTCAGCCGCTACAACTTGTCACTGGACTCAAGAGTTTGAGCATAAGAAACTTCCTGGTGCATTAGAACACCGTATCAATATCATTGATACACCGGGACACGTTGACTTCACAGTTGAAGTTGAACGTTCCTTACGTGTACTTGATAGTGCAGTTGGTGTATTCTGTGCTAAGGGTGGTGTAGAACCACAGTCCGAAACAGTATGGCGTCAAGCTGATAAATATCATGTACCAAGAATGGCATTTGTTAATAAAATGGACATTTCAGGTGCAGATTTCTTTAACGTAGTTAGAATGATTAAATCAAGATTAGGAAAGAACGCAGTTCCTATTCAATTACCAATTGGTAAAGAAGATGCTTACAAAGGTCTTATTGATTTATTTGAAATGAAAGCTTATTTATACAATGATGATAAAGGCGATGATATATCAATCGTTGAAATTCCTGCTGATATGAAAGATCAAGCAGATGAATACAGAGCAGCTATGATTGAAGCTATCTGTGAAACTGATGATGTATTAATCGACAAATTCTTAGAAGGTGAAGAACCATCTACAGAAGAATTAAAAGCTGCTCTTAGAAGAGCTACAATTGCTACTGAAATTATTCCAGTATGTTGTGGTTCCGCATATAGAAATAAGGGTGTTCAAAAATTATTAGATGCTGTTATCGAATACTTACCAGCACCAACAGACATTCCTGACATTAAGGGTGTTGACGATGAAGGTAATGAAGTACACAGAAAATCTTCTGATGAAGAACCATTTGCAGCTTTAGCATTTAAGATTATGGCCGATCCATTCGTTGGAAAGCTTGCATTCTTTAGAGTTTACTCCGGTTCCTTAAATTCAGGTTCTTATGTATTAAACTCAACAAAAGGCAAAAAAGAGCGTGTTGGTCGTATTCTACAAATGCATGCTAATAAGAGAGAAGACTTAGAAAGAGTATATTCAGGAGATATCGCAGCAGCTGTTGGTTTAAAATCTACAACTACTGGTGATACAATCTGTGATGAAAAATTCCCAGTTATACTTGAATCTATGGAATTCCCTGAACCAGTTATCGAGGTTTCTATCGAACCTAAGACAAAAGCTGGTCAAGATAAGATGGGTGAAGCTCTTGCAAAACTTGCAGAAGAAGATCCTACTTTCAAAACTTATACAAATGAAGAAACTGGTCAAACAATTATCGCTGGTATGGGTGAACTTCACCTTGAAATCATCGTAGATAGACTTTTACGTGAATATAAAGTTGAAGCTAACGTAGGTGCTCCTCAAGTTGCTTACAAAGAAACCTTTACTAAGGCTGTTGATGTTGATAGTAAGTATGCAAAACAATCCGGTGGTCGTGGACAATATGGTCACTGTAAAGTTAGATTCGAGCCTATGGATGCTAATGCAGAAAAAACTTTCGAATTCGTATCCACAGTTGTTGGTGGTGCTATTCCTAAGGAATATATCCCTGCAGTTGGCGCTGGTATCGAAGAAGCTACTAAAGCTGGTATCCTTGGTGGATTCCCAGTACTTGGTATTAAAGCAACATGTTACGATGGTTCTTACCATGAAGTCGATTCTAATGAAATGGCATTCAAGATTGCTGGTTCTATGGCATTCAAAGATGCGATGCATAAAGCAGGCGCAGTATTACTTGAGCCTATCATGAGAGTTGAAGTTACAGTACCTGATGATTATATGGGTGACGTTATCGGTGATATCAGTGCACGTCGTGGACGTATTGAAGGATCTGAAGATATGAACGGAACTAAATTAATCAGAGGTTTTGTTCCATTGTCCGAAATGTTTGGTTATTCTACTTCACTTCGTTCTAGAACTCAAGGTCGTGGTGCTTATTCCATGTTCTTTAACAACTACGAACCAGTTCCAAAGAACGTTCAAGAGAAGGTTTTGTCAGCAAAAGGTAAAAACTAATTAAAAATTACATGAAATGCATGGATTTTAAGGAAAAAAGTTCATAGTATTCATTAATTTATCTTGAAAATATTTCTAATTTGAAATATAATTAAGTTTATAAGACAAACTATATAAAAATAGCCCAATATGGGCAGTGCTATTATGCACATGCTTATAATAAGCATTTAATTAAAGGAGGACGTTATAAAATGGCTAAAGCTAAGTTCGAAAGAAACAAACCACATTGTAATATCGGAACCATTGGTCACGTAGATCATGGTAAAACTACATTAACAGCTGCAATCACTAAAACTCTTCATGAAAGATTAGGAACTGGTCAAGCAGTTGCATTCGATCAAATCGATAAGGCTCCAGAAGAAAGAGAAAGAGGTATCACTATCTCTACAGCTCACGTTGAATATGAATCAACTAAGAGACATTACGCTCACGTTGACTGCCCAGGACATGCTGACTACGTTAAGAACATGATCACTGGTGCTGCTCAAATGGACGGCGCTATCCTTGTAGTTGCTGCTACAGACGGTGTTATGGCTCAAACTAAAGAGCACATCTTATTATCCCGTCAGGTAGGTGTTCCTTACATCGTAGTATTCATGAACAAATGTGATATGGTTGATGATGCTGAACTTCTTGAATTAGTTGAAATGGAAATCAGAGATTTATTAACTGAGTATGAATTCCCTGGCGATGATACACCAATCATCCAAGGTTCTGCTCTTAAAGCTCTTGAAGATCCAGCTGGTCCTTGGGGAGATAAAATTCTTGAATTATTTGAAGCTGTTGATAGCTGGATTCCAGATCCACAAAGAGAAACAGATAAACCTTTCTTAATGCCAATCGAAGACGTATTCTCTATTACTGGACGTGGTACTGTTGCTACAGGCCGTGTTGAACGTGGTGTTCTTAAAGTATCTGAAGAAGTTGAAATCGTTGGTATTAAAGAAGAAACTCGTAAAGTTGTTGTAACTGGTATCGAAATGTTCCGTAAACTTCTTGATGAAGCACAAGCTGGTGATAACATCGGTGCACTTCTTCGTGGTGTTCAAAGAACTGAAATCGAAAGAGGTCAAGTTCTTTGTAAACCAGGCTCAATCAAATGCCACAAGAAATTTACAGCTCAAGTATACGTATTAACAAAAGACGAAGGTGGACGTCATACTCCATTCTTCAACAACTATAGACCACAGTTCTACTTCAGAACAACTGACGTAACTGGTGTTTGTAACTTACCAGAAGGCGTAGAAATGTGTATGCCTGGTGACAATATCGAAATGAACATCGAACTTATTCATCCAATCGCTATGGAACAAGGTTTAGGCTTTGCTATCCGTGAAGGTGGAAGAACAGTTGGTTCAGGTAAAGTTGCTACTATCATCGCTTAATTTTAAATTAAGTTAATAGAAAATCCTCTGCTTTTGCAGAGGATTTTTTTTATTTATGCTATATTTCTTAAGGCTTTCTTAAATTTTACATGATATTTCATAATTTTAAAAATTTCCTTTGAATTATTACAAAAATGTGTATATAATATAAGAGAATATGTTTAATTGACATTTGATTGGAAAAAATTAGAGTATAGGATACTTTAATTTACAGTGACTTAAAAATAAAAAATAAAATGTTTAGCTTTTTGACTTATAAATTACGAAAGATAAAACGAAAAGCATATATCTAGAGGAACGGAAAGGAGATTATTATGTTGGGTAGTGATATAGGAATTGATTTGGGTACTGCAAGTGTTTTAGTGTATATAAAAGGAAAAGGTGTTGTGCTAAAAGAGCCATCTGTAGTTGCATTTGATAGAGATACAAATAAAATCAAAGCAATCGGTGAGGAAGCAAGATTAATGCTTGGTAGAACTCCTGGTAATATTGTGGCAGTAAGACCTTTAAGACAAGGTGTTATTTCTGATTATACTGTAACAGAGAAGATGCTTAAATATTTCATACAAAAAGCAGTTGGTAAACAAAGATTCCGTAAACCAAGAATCAGTGTTTGTGTACCAAGTGGAGTTACTGAAGTTGAGAAAAAAGCAGTAGAAGATGCAACATATCAGGCAGGTGCTAGAGAAGTTGCTATTATAGAAGAACCAATTGCAGCAGCGATTGGTGCAGGTATCGATATTTCAAGACCATGTGGTAATATGATTGTAGATATCGGTGGGGGTACTTCTGATATCGCTGTTATTTCATTAGGTGGTACTGTAGTTAGTACATCTATTAAAATAGCTGGTGATGATTTTGATGAAGCTATCGTAAGATACATGCGTAAAAAACACAATTTATTAATCGGTGAAAGAACGGCAGAAGATATTAAGATTAAAATTGGTTCTGCTTATAAGAGACCTGAAGTTGTATCTTTGGATGTAAGAGGCCGTAACCTTGTAACAGGTCTTCCTAAGACAATTACAGTTACATCAGATGAGACAGAAGAAGCATTAAAAGAAACAACTTCTCAAATTGTTGAAGCTGTTCATAGTGTATTAGAAAAAACTCCACCAGAATTAGCAGCTGATATTGCCGACCGTGGTATTGTTTTAACAGGTGGTGGATGCTTATTATATGGTTTAGAGCAACTAATTGAAGAAAAGACAGGTATTAATACCATGACAGCAGAAGATCCAATGACAGCAGTTGCAATTGGAACTGGTAAATTTGTTGAATTTTTAAGTGGAAAAAGAGATTAATACTATTAATAAAATCATGTAACCATCCGATATATTACTAAACAGATTACTTCAATAGAAGTAAGTAGGAGAAGTGTGAAAATTATAAATTTTCACACGGTAGATTTGTGCTGACGCTGGGATTCGCGGTGTACGGCAGCATGGAGGGTAAAATGGTAAGAGGACTATATACGGCGTGGACAGGCATGTCAAATGAACAAAAGAGACTAGATATTATATCAAATAATTTAGCCAATGCGGCTACTGTAGGTTATAAGAAAGACAATGTGACGAGCCAATCGTTTGATAATCTTCTAACCCTAAAAATTAAAGATGTATCAGAAAATTTTGTTGATAGACCTATAGGAACTATGAGTCTAGGTGTAAAATTAGGAGAAGTTTATACAGATTATAATCAAGGTTCTCTTAGAGAAACTGGTAATAAATATGACTTAGCCATAGATGGTAAAGGATTTTTTAATGTTTCAGTAACAGATAAAGAAGGAAATGAAGTAATAAAATATACTAGAGATGGATCCTTTCAGTTAGCCCAGGATGGTACTTTAGTTGATTCAGAAGGTAATGCATTGCTTGGCGAGAGTGGAAAGATAGTGATTCCAGTAGATGCAGCTTCTAATGTTGTAGTTGATATTGATGGATCCGTATATGCGAACGGAACACTTGTTGATAAGGTAAAAATAACAGATTTCGTCGATTATAATTACCTTGAAAAACAAGGTGATACCATGTATTTAGCGTTAGAAGGAGCAGAAACTACAGGTTCAAATGCTACTATAATGCAAGGTTTCACAGAACAATCCAATGTAAATGTGGTTGCTGAAATGGTTGACATGATAGCAATTACTAGAGCCTACGAAGCAAATCAAAAAGTAATCCAGACAATAGATGGAACCATAGACTTAGCGGCAAATTCAGTTGGTAAGGTTTAAGGGTAGGAACGAAAGAAAGGACAAATAGCCTATGATGAGATCACTATGGACTGCAGCATCCGGTATGATGACACAACAAACGAATGTTGATACAATCTCCAATAACTTAGCGAATATAAATACAACTGGTTATAAAAAAGAATCGGCACAGTTTAAAACTTTGTTATATCAAACAATACAACAAACTTCAACAAATGCAGAAGGTGAAAATAAACCATCCGGTATCCAAGTAGGACTAGGTGTTCGTAACACTGCAATTGTTTCACAATATACTCAAGGTAACTTACAAGAGACAGGAAATGATTATGATTTTGCAATTGAAGGCAAAGGTTTCTTCCGTGTAGCTTTAAGTGATGGAACGATTGGATACACAAGGAATGGTAATTTCACTATGTCTGTTGGAAGTACAGGAACTACGTTAGCTACAGCAGAAGGATATCCAGTATTAGATACAGCAGGTGCACCTATTGTATTAGATCCCAATTTAGATGCATCACTATTAGAAATCGATGAATTAGGTAATTTAACATATCCTGATGCAAATGGTGATATGCAACCACTTAATATGCAAATTAGCATCGCACAGTTCAATAATCCTGCAGGTATGGAAAAAGCAGGTGGTAGTATTTTAAAAGAAACTGCTGCTTCTGGTGCTGCTAGGTTAGAATCTGAGGATGCAACATTGACAAAGGGTAAAATACACCAAGGATACTTGGAAGGTTCCAATGTTCAAGCAGTAAATGAAATGGTAGATTTAATTGTTGCTCAAAGAGCATACGAAATGAATTCAAAGTCCATCACTGCTGCAGATGAAATGCTACAACAAGCAAACAATCTACGAAGATAATAGGAGGTAAGAAATGAGTATATCAATAGGAAATACATCACCTTATGCTAATATAGCATCAAAATTAAATACCTCCGATAAAACGAATAAATTAGAATCAAAGCTAAATAGTAACAATATCGATAATGCGACAGATCAAGAATTGATGGATGTATGCAAAAGTTTTGAATCCTATTTTGTAGAGCAGTTATTCAAAGAAATGAGAAAAACTGTTCCAGAAACAGAAGAAAAAAATGAGTATCTAAATCAATTCGAAGATATGTTATACCAAGAATATGCTGAGAATGTTACAGACAGCGGTAACATGGGTATCGCTCAGATGCTTTATGAATCAATGAAGAGAAATTAAAAACGATACATAGATTGAGACTGTCCCAAACTTTACCCGTAAGGTTAAGTTTGGGACATATTTATATTGTAGGATTAGGGTGTCAAAAGCCCATCTTTATTTAATATATGTTGATTTACACAATGTGATTCTAGATGCGTGATGTAAATAAAAAGTTAAGTCTGGGCACGCTCGCGCTTGATGAAGTTCGTAATACGACATTCATAACAGTTACTCATTAACTTTTTATTTACATCACGCCTTGCCAAGTGTGAATATGTGCAAATTGACGTAAATATGTTTATAGAAGGGCTTTTGACATCTTAATCATTGTAGTCAATTGGAATAATAAAATGTATCGCAAAATTCATTATGATAAAGAAGGTGGGGAATAAATTGTCTGAAGTTTTAGAAGGGTATGTAGATAAAATAGTATTTCGTAATTCAGAAAATGGATATACAGTGTTGACATTAGTAAATGACACAGAGGAGATGACTTGTGTTGGTTCCTTTACTTTTATAAGCGAAGGAGAATTTATTAAAGCTACCGGAAGTTATATCGAACATTCTTTGTATGGTCAACAATTTCAAGTTCAAAGTTACGAATTTAAAGAACCAGAAGATTTACAATCCATGGAGAGATACTTGGGGTCTGGTGCAATTAAAGGAATAGGTAACGCTTTAGCTGCAAGAATTGTTAGAAAGTTTAAGAATGATACCTTTCGTATTATTGAAGAAGAGCCAGAACGCCTGTCTGAAGTAAAAGGTATCAGCGAAAATATGGCAAGAGAAATAGCAAAACAATTTGACGATAAAAAAGATATGAGAGGTGCCATGTTATTTTTACAGCAATATGGTATATCTACCACTTTGGCGGTAAAGATATATAAAGAGTATGGCGCTAAGATGTATCAAATTGTAAAAGAGAATCCATATAAAATGGCGGAAGATATTACTGGTATAGGCTTTAAATTGGCGGATGAAATCGCCGCTAAGGTTGGTATCGGTACAGATTCTGATTACCGTATAAAAGCAGGTATATTATATATGTTACTTCAAGGAAGTGCTTCCGGGCATGTTTATTTGCCTTTTGACTTATTAGCTTCTAAAACAGCAGAAATGCTTGGAGTGGATGTAAACCATATAGACAAACATTTAATGGATTTAGCCATTGATAAGAAAATAATGATTCGCGAATTAAATGGGCAAAAGCAAATCTATAGTGCAAGTCTTTTTTATTTGGAATTAAATTCAGCTAAAATGTTATGTGACTTAAATATAAAGTATGATTTAACTATTACCGAAATAGAAAATCAATTAGTAGCTGTTGAAAAACAGTTTAAAATAGAGTTAGATGATTTGCAGCGCACGGCTGTTGTTGAAGCTGCACGAAATGGTATCCTTGTATTAACTGGTGGCCCTGGAACAGGTAAAACGACAACGATTAATGCAATCATACGCTTTTTTGAAGCAGAAGGTATGGATATATTGCTAGCTGCACCAACTGGTAGAGCAGCAAAAAGAATGACTGAAACGACTGGATATGAAGCAAGGACGATTCATCGATTATTAGAGATATCAAAAATGTCTGGAGATATGGATAGCAAACTAGTTTTTGAAAGAAATGAAGCAAATCCACTTGAAACAGATGTAATTATAATAGATGAAATGTCTATGGTAGATATAAGTCTAATGCATGCTTTACTAAAAGCAATTACTGTTGGTACAAGATTAATTCTAGTAGGTGACATTAATCAGTTACCTTCCGTTGGACCTGGAAATGTCTTAAAAGACATTATTAATTCACATCATTTTAATGTGGTTAAGTTAACAAAAATATTTAGACAGGCAACAGAAAGTGATATTATTGTTAACGCACATAAAATTAATGCAGGGGAACAGATAAAGTTAGATAATAAAAGTAAAGATTTTTTCCTGCTAAAGCGTGATGAGGTAACTAAAATTATACAAGTAATTATTACACTTGTTCGAGATAAAATGCCTAAATACGTTAATGCTACCATGTATGACATTCAAGTACTTACACCTATGAGAAAAGGAGAATTAGGTGTAGAACGATTAAATCAGATCTTACAACAATATCTGAATCCACCATCCAATGATAAAAAGGAAAAGGAATTTCATAATTGTATCTTTCGTGAAGGCGATAAGGTTATGCAGATAAAAAATAATTATCAACTTACTTGGGAAATCAAAAGTAAGTATGGAATTACTACAGAGAATGGGACTGGAGTATTTAATGGGGACACAGGAATCATTAAAGAAATCAATCTGTTTGCAGAACAGATTACAATAGAATTTGATGAAGGTAGAATGGTTGAGTATACCTTTAGCCAACTAGAAGAATTAGAATTAGCTTATGCCATAACCATACACAAATCACAAGGTAGTGAATATCCTGCAATTGTAATGCCACTTTTAACTGGACCAAGAATGTTATTTAATCGTAACCTATTATACACAGCAGTAACGAGAGCTAAAAGTTGTGTAACCATCGTAGGAAGTGAAGATACTGTTCAAATGATGATTGATAATGAAAGTGAGCAACGTAGATATTCAGGACTAACAAATCGTATTGTTGAATTACGTGAAATGTGATGACCTCTAGAAGCAATTTCATATATTAGAAAAATTAGTAAATAAATAGTGCATCCTATTATATTTTGAGTTATAATAAACAAATAAAAAATAAAAATGCATTATCATGAACAAAAGATATCCATGAGAAGATATCCATGAGAGGATATCCATGAGAAGATATCCATGAGAAGATATCCATGAGAAGATATCCATGAGAAGATATCCATGAAAAGATATTCATGAGAAGATATCCATGAAAAGAGTATTCATAAAAAGATAATTAAGAAAAGCTATTCGTAAAAAGAATATCCATGAAAAGATATCCATGAAGAGAGATATCCATGAAAATAGAATAGATATTGAGAGGAGATAGTTATGAAAAAGACAACATTAGTTATTATGGCAGCGGGATTGGGCAGCAGATATGGTGGTATTAAGCAATTGGAGCCAGTAGGGCCTGGCGGTGAAATTATTATGGATTACTCTATATACGATGCAATTGAAGCAGGATTTAACAAAGTTATCTTTATCATAAGAAAAGACTTAGAACAGGATTTTAAAGAAGTGATTGGTGATCGAATCGAAAAACATATAGAAGTAGAATATGTTTTTCAAGAAATTGATAACCTTCCAGACGGCTTTACAAAGCCAGAAGATAGAACAAAACCTTGGGGAACTGGTCAAGCCGTATTAAGTTGTTTTGGAGTTTTAGATGAACCTTTTGCAGTAATTAATGCAGATGATTATTACGGTAAAGAAGCGTTTGTTAAAGTACATGATTTCTTAATCAACTCTAGTGAAAATACAGACAAATATGATTTCTGTATGGCAGGTTTTGTGCTTGGAAATACCTTAAGTGATAATGGAACTGTAACAAGAGGTGTATGTAAGGTAAATAATGATGGTATATTAATGGATATTGTTGAAACTAGCGGTATTGAACAAAAAGGTGATATTGCAGTTGCAAAAGACTCAAAGGGAGAAGCAATTGAATTAGAGCTAAATAGTGCTGTATCCATGAATATGTGGGGTTTCACATCAGATTTATTACAAGAATTAAATACGGGATTTGTTGAATTCTTAAGTAACATACAAGGAAATGAACTAAAAGCCGAATATTTATTACCAGAAGTAGTGGGTAATTTAATAAAATCAGGGAAAGCAGTCGTTCATGTAGTAAGAACGAATGATAAATGGTTTGGTGTAACTTACAAAGAAGATAAAGAGATGGTAGTTAATTCTTTTAAAGCTCTTGTAGAAAAAGGAATGTATCCAGCAAAATTATTTTAAATTTAGGTAACTACGAAACAAAATAGTATTGAATTTATCATGCAATGTATACAAATTTTTTGACCAAAGTTACTTTAGGGTAAGATTAAGCTATAAAATTGTGGAGTTGTATAATAAATAAATTCAAAATTAATGTTTCGTGGTGACTATTCGTTTTTATAATGGGGGGAACAGTGTTAAAATCATTGATGGATATTTTATATCCAAGACGATGTGCGATATGTGGAGAAATTGTATCTACAAGGGGAGCATTCGCATGTCCAGATTGTAAGGATAAATTAACGAAAATAAACGAGCCTCGATGTAAAAAATGTAGTAAGCCAATAGAATCGGAAGAAAAAGAATATTGTCATGATTGTGAGAAAAAGCATTTTCATTATATAAAAGGGTTTTCTATGTGGGTTTATGATTCTAATATGAAAAAATCCATTTCTGATTTTAAATTTCATGGTCGCAGAGAATATGGTGATTTTTATGTACATGAAGTCATAAATCGATACAAAAATGAGATACTAAATATAAAGCCAGATGCTTTAATACCGATTCCTATTCATAGGACCAAAAAAGTACAAAGAGGCTATAATCAAGCAGAAATTCTTGCGAAAGGTATCGGTAAAGAACTTGGAATCCCAGTACTGGCCAATTTATTAATAAGAGATAAAAAAACGTTGCCCCAGAAGCAACTAAATGACAAGGAAAGATTAAAAAATTTAGAAAAAGCCTTTTCTTTCTCTAATGAAGTAGGTGAAACTAACCGAAATATATTACGTAAAGTTATATTAGTCGATGATATTTATACTACAGGCAGTACTATTGAAGCATGTACAAATATATTATTATGTAATAAAATAGAGGAAGTATATTTTATTAGTATATGTATTGGTAAAGGATACTAAGGAGGATGACAAAATGGATGTACGTAATTGCAAGAACTGTGGAAAATTGTTTAATTACATAGGTGGACAACCCGTATGTCCTACCTGTGCGAAAGCACTTGATGAGAAGTTTGCACAAGTAAAGGAATATATATATACACACCCTGGTGCTGGAATGCAAGAAGTTTCGGAAGAGAATGAAATTTCAACTGCCCAGATTCAAAAATGGATTCGTGAAGAAAGACTATCCTTTGCGGAAGATTCCATGGTTGGAATTGAATGTGAGAATTGTGGAACCATGATAAGAACTGGTAGGTTTTGCCAATCCTGTAAAGATAAATTAGCGAATAATCTTGGCAATTTATATAAAGAACCAGAACCAGTAAAGAAAAAGAATTTAAAAGATAATCCGAAAATGAGATTTCTTGATTCTTAAGAATAAATATAATAATGATTAAAAATTAGTTCCATTCATTTAACTGAATCAATCATTGATTCAATAAGTGAATGGAACTTTTTTTCTCTATTCTTTCATAAATTATTTTATTTCGTTTATGCCAGTATTTGTTATGGTTATTTTTCCTTCTTTCATTAATCGGCCAATTGCACGTTTAAAGGCATTTTTACTTAGGTTAAATTTGTCTTGTATGATATCAGACTCTGACTTATCATGGTATGGTAAAAATCCACCAGCTTCTTGTAATTTTTTAAATATCATTTCTGCATCTTCATCCATTTGTAAATAGGATTTTTCACGAAGGCTTAAATCTAACTTACCATCTTCTTTTACCGCTATTACCCTGGCCTCAACACTATCACCTACTTTTAAACTACGATGAAGTTCTTTGGTAGGAACTAATGCACTATAACGATTATCTACAGCAACAAATGCACCATAAGTCTCAATTATTTCATAAACAATACCAATAACTTTATCATCTTTATGATATGGGGAATTGCGTTCTAGTAAATCATACACTTTCATACTAGCACACAAACGATCACTCTTATCGATGTATAATGTTACTAGCACATCATCACCAATATGAACTCTTGAAGTTTGTTCTTTAAATGGTAATAATAAATCCTTTGCTAGACCCCAATCAAGAAATGCACCAATTGTAGTAACTTCCTTAACTTTTAGTAAAGCAGTTTTCCCAATGGTTAATTCTGGGATGGTGGTAGTAGCAATAATACGATCTTCGGAATCCTTATAGATGAATACTTCAATTTTATCACCTATAGTAATACCTTTTGCTACTTGACTTTTAGGTAATAGGACCTTATCTTTATCACCTTTATCAATCTCACTTAAATAAACACCAAAGTCTTGTGTTTTTACAACTTCAAGCGTTTGTACTTCACCTAATCTAATCATAACTCCTCCTATTGTTTAAATTCTATAATGGTATATGGTTTACCGTCTGTATTTGCCAAAACTACGGTATAAGTATCATCTAAATGGGAAATCATAGGTACAATCATGTCACCTAAAACGGCGGACATACGGTATTCAGCTCTCATCTGTTTTATATTAAAATTGCTTGGTAGAAATTCTTGTGCCATTTTTATATATTGTCCGTTATTAACATGATTATTTGTATCAATATTAGATCGTATAACAGGAAATGCTTCCAAACTAGTTAGTTTATCTGGGACTGTTATCTTACGTGGTGCATACTCCATGTTATATTTTTCTTCTGCCTGATAGCCACGCACATCCTCTTCTGTTACCTTAACAGGATGTCCAGTTTCAGTATCCATAAACACCCAGATAGAATTGGCAACTGCTATTACTTGATTATTCCCATCTTGTATCATAAAATTACGGTAACCGTACATACTTTTAAAATCATATGCCCAAGTAGAAGTAATAATTTCTTCCCCTAGAATAGGAAAACGTTGTATAACAATTTGCCAAGCATTCATTAACCAGACACGTTTCTTCTTTTCTAAATAATTAAGTCCCATCCCAATGTCTTCCGATTGGAATGTACTGCAATCTTGAAAATAATTTATAATCGAAAACAGATCCAATTTTTTATCTTTATCAACTTCACTGTACCTGACTCTACTTTTAAAACTATACACTTTTAATCCTCCATGCTACCTAACACTGAAAATACCAGCGTCAGCACTAATAAAATTGAATTATATAATGATTCAACATAATTCAATTTTTACAATTTATTCTTATACTACTTAATCTAAACTACATTAAAAATGATACGTTAGAACGCTGATCCGAGACATATCCTATAATTTATGCATTATTGTGGTTTACCAATAATTATAACATTATTTTGGTGAGATACAAGCTATTTGTTATGATTAGCCACGAATGGTTATATTTAATAAGGATTAGGATAAATTAATTTATCAGTAATTATTAAATTAATGGTGTACTTTATTTATAATTTTTAAAATATGGTGAAATACTTGTACAATTGGCATATAATTGTTATAATACTGAAAAAGTTCAAGATTAACTTATTAAGAAAAGTATCACTTAATTAATTGGAGGTTATTATCATGAAGAAAATAATTAGTACTACAAATGCACCTGCGGCTATCGGTCCTTATTCTCAAGCGATAGAAATTAATAACATGATATATACTTCTGGAGTTATTCCAATTAACCCAGAGGATAGTACAGTAGTGACCGGGGATATTAAAGTTCAAGCAGACCGTGTATTAAAAAGCTTATCTGCTCTACTAGAAGCAGCAGGTACAAGTTTGGATAAGGTAATAAAAACGACTGTTTTTATAAAGAATATGGAAGATTTTGCAGCAATGAACGAAGTATACGCAAGCTATTTTACATCCAATTGCCCTGCACGTTCTTGTGTTGAAGTTGCAAGATTACCAAAAGATGTGTTAATTGAAATAGAGGCAATTGCGTATCGATAATTTTTTACTTTAAATAGTGGAAATTGTAGACATACTTTGCTATAATGAAACCATTGTATGCATTTAATTTGAAAGGAAGGATATTTCGTTGGACTCGATAGATTATTATAATAAGTACGCTAATTTATACTTTGAAAGTACTGTAGAATTGGATATGGGAGAAACATTAGAAAAATTTATTAATTATTTACCAGATGGCGGTGAAATTTTAGATTTAGGTTGTGGTTCTGGTAGAGATAGCTTATATTTTATTGAAAGAGGTTTTGATGTAACTGCTCTAGATGGATCAGAGGAATTATGTGAACTTGCGTCAATACATATAGGCCAGGATGTTCTTACGATGCAATTCTCAGAAATTAACTTTCATCAAGTATTTGATGGGATTTGGGCATGTGCTTCTTTATTACATACTTCACCAAATGAAATAGAAGACATTTTAGGGAAGGTAATAGAAAGCTTAAAACCAGGTGGTGTACTCTATATGTCATTTAATCATGGAGAATTCTCTGGATTCCGTAATGGAAGATATTTTAATGATTTTAAGACAAAAACAATGAAAGATCTACTAAGTAAATTTGATAATATACAGTTAATAGATACTTGGAAAAGCGCTGATGTTAGAGTAGAGCGTTCAGATGTAACTTGGTTGAATGTTTTAGTTAAGAAAAATGATGAAGAAAAGCAGGAGTAACTTTAATGAATAGAGTAAAACAAGTAAATAAAGTATTTTTAACTACCGTGTTATTATCTATTTTAGGTTCCTATATCATAGATGCTTTTGTAACGAAGTTAACTGATAATTATTTTATTATACTACTATTTTCTCAGTTAGTACTAATAGTACCATCTGTGATCTATCTTGTAGCAAGTAAAGTGAATATAGCATCTGCAATTCGTTTTAAGAAAATAAAGTTTTCTAATATAATATTGATAATAGTGTTTTCATATCTAATAACACCATTGATGAATCTGATCAATGCATTTTCTATGATGTATGTTCAAAATAATACCATGGATGTTATGAATAATATCGTAAGGAATAATGGATTATTACTTAGTCTATTTATCGTTGCTCTTGTTCCTTGCATATTAGAAGAATCTGTATATCGTGGTATCTTTTACAATGAATATAGTAAAATTAGTCCATTAAAGGGAATGTTATTAAGTGGATTTTTATTTGGTATCATGCATGGTAATTTCAATCAATTTTCCTATGCATTTGCGATGGGTGTTATCTTTGCATTGCTAATAGAAGCAACGGATTCCATCCTTGCAACCATGATTGTTCATTTCTTTATCAATGGAACAAGTATTGTATTGTTATCCCTATATCCTAAGTTATTACAAATACTTGAAGAGATTTATGGTACTGAGCAATTTAATGCAGATGCATTAATGGATTCAATCAATTCAGGTATTGGTGATACATTAAGTTTTGGTTATATTATAAGTACTTACGGTATAGCAGCAGTAATAGGTACTATATTAGCGTTCATTGTATATAAAACAATTGCTAAAAATTGTGGTAGATGGGAATACGTTAAAAGTATATTTAAAAAAGGTCAGAATACAATAAATAATCAATCACAAGCAATACAGGAAAATGATATAGATGGTGTTGTTGTAATTGATAATAAGGAACAATTTACAACTGTTACAGAGTATCCAAGGGGAAAGAAGCATTTAGTTACCATTAGTTTAGTATTTGGAATTTTGATATGTATAGGATTAATGATAATGAACGAGCTACCTATAACTGACGCACAGGTTCCTGATCAAACAATAGAAGAATTCTATAATATAGTATTAAATTCAATAAGAATCTTTAAATAACGAAAAAGGCTATTACATCAGGTTATATTTTAACACGAAATAAGTGATAAAATAAACGGTTGTAATAGCCTTATCTATATCATAATAAAATAATTGATTTCTTATATGTATTTTTTAAGTATATCTTGAATAAAAAGATTATAACTTAATATCAACGGATTGTCCTAAATTTGGATTTACAGACTGTTCCATCATTTTAACTAAATTGTCACCAGATGTTTCAAGGGTATCTAAACTCATAGTTAATACAGCTGTACCTATGTTATTTAATGCGCTAATATGGCTAAGCGCCATTGAAGTTAAAGCTATATTCATAGTTTTCACCGTTCCTTTCTTTCGTACCATTGAATAGAAGAATCATGAATTGGTATAATACACTATAATGGATTTTGATAAAAAGTTAATTATTTCAATTAATAAATTTTACTTTATAATCATGAAATTATAGTAAAGTTTCTCCTTGTATTATAGCATAGTCTTGCAAAAAATGATATAATGTTTTTATATTTGTAGATGGAGGTAATAAAATGGATAAAATATATGATTTAATTATAATAGGATCTGGTCCAGCCGGTTTAGCTGCAGCATTATATGCAGGTAGAGCGGAACTTGATACAATTATTATTGAGAAAGCACCAATCAGTGGTGGACAGATTATCAATACTTATGAAGTGGATAATTATCCTGGAATTCCAGGTATAAGTGGATTTGAACTAAGTACTAGATTTCGTGAACATTGTGACAAAATGGATATGAAATTTATAACTGGGGAAGTCACAAAATTTGCCGTAGAAGATGAGATTAAAATTATTACATTAGATGATGGTACAATTTATCGTTCAAAAACAGCAATTATTGCTTCTGGTGCAAATCCAAGAAAATTAAAAGTTGAAGGCGAAGAAAGATTGTCTGGAATGGGTGTATCTTATTGCGCAACCTGTGATGGTGCATTTTTCCGTAATAAAGTAACTGCAGTTGTTGGTGGTGGAGACGTAGCTGTGGAAGATGCAATATTCTTAGCAAGATTATGTAAAAAGGTTTATGTGATACATCGTAGAGACGAATTTCGTGCTGCAAAAAGCTATGTAAATAAATTAATGTCTCTAGAAAATGTAGAAATCATATGGGATAGCGTAGTAGAAGAGATTCATGGAAAAGAACAGGTGGAACAAATCAATATCAAGAATATAAAAACAGAAGAAACGAAAAGTTTGGATTTAGATGGAATATTTATTGCGGTAGGTTATCTTCCAACTTCACAAGTATATAAGGAAGTTGTTGCTACAGATGCAAATGGTTATATTATCGCAAGTGAAAACTGTGAAACTAACATACCAGGTGTTTTTGCAGCAGGGGATGTTCGAACTAAGGAACTAAGACAAATTATTACAGCAGCATCAGATGGTGCTAATGCGATTACAGCAGTAGAAAGATATCTAAATACAATATAGTATCAAAATGCACTAAATAAATTTTTTTTTGGTTTTGTTTTCGTTAAAATGGATAATAAAACCAAGAATAATAGTTAATTATTGGTTGACAGGGGTAGTCTACTTTGCTATAATTGTCTAAGGATATTTAATAATTTCGTAACATTTAAGTTTAAAATGAGTCATTACTTTTAACTAATTTGATAACTTTGAAACAAATATTAAAAATATAACAAAAGTTACGAAACAAATAAGAAAGAAAAACGTAAGACATATAGTAAAGTAGAGATATAGAATGAACTTATGACACAGTATGATGGTTAATTCATACGAATTTACAAGGAGGTCACCTGTCAAATGATAAAAGGTACAGTTGTTAAAGTAACCCTTTGTGGCGCCGCTTTTTTATTATCACTAAGCATTGGTGCAACAGTAAAAGCCGCAACTATTAAATCAGATATTGGAATAGCAGGAATAACACCTGTTTTAGAAAATTATTATACAGCAACTGCAGATCAAGAAACTGGAGATGCAGAAAAACTACTTGAAACGTTAGCGGAGCAAGTAGAAACCAAACAATCAAAAACAGGAGTTACTGAAGTCGTATCACCTTATGCTAATTTAGGTATATCCATAGCGAATGATTATGTTAATATTCGTAGTGAAGCAAATACAGATAGTGAAGTAGTTGGAAAGTTATATCGTGGATGTGCAACTGACATATTAGAATACGATGGTGATTGGGTTAAGATTCATTCTGGTAAAGTAGATGGTTACATTAAAGCTGAATACTTGGCAATCGGTGATGAAGCAGAAAAATTAATTGATGATTTTGCAAGTAAATATGCTACCATTAAGACAGAAACACTTTTTGTAAGAGAAGGTCAAGGTCAGGATACAGATATTATTACAATGGTACCACTTGGTGAAACATATTATATTAAAAAAGAATACGATGAATGGGCAGAAATTGAAATCGATAATGAAGAATCCGGATTCGTATCTAAAGATTACATAGATATTTCAGTAGAATTTGAATATGCAATTTCAATTGAGGAAGAGCAAGCTAAGATAGCAGCAGAAGAAGCAGCTAAAAAAGCTGAAATAGAACGTCTTGAAAAACTTGCAGAACAACAAGAGCAAGAAAGAAAAGCAGAAGAAGCGAAGAAAGCGGCAGCACAAAAGGCAGCTGAAGATGCAAATAATGCAAAGGACAATTCTTCTAGCAATAATAATTCGAACAATAATTCAAACAATAACTCAAGCAGTTCCCAAACTGGATCTGGTTCAGAGATAGCAAACTATGCACTAAACTTTGTTGGTAACCCATATGTTTGGGGTGGTACAAGCTTAACATCTGGTGCAGACTGTTCTGGTTTTGTTCAATCCATCTATGCACATTTTGGAAAGAATATTCCAAGAACTTCAAGAGAACAAGCATCTGGTGCTGGTTATGAAGTAAGTATTAGTAATTTACAAGCCGGAGACTTAATTTTTTATCGTAATAGTAGTGGAGTTGTAAATCACGTTGCATTATATATTGGTAACGGAAAAGTAGTTCATGCTAGTAATGCAAGAGAAGGTATAAAGATATCAAGTTATAATTATCGTACACCTTATAAAGCAAGAAGAATTCTATAATTAAATAAACTTTAATTGGTTAGGCATCTTAAGTGCCTAACCTTTTTTGTTGCGAAATAGATGAATCAGAAAATTATAATGCGATTTATAGCTCAAAAGAACTCAATGTTTTAAAAGGATTTTATTTTTTTGAATTTTTTCAGTTTATTTTACACATAATATGAAATGATTTAAAATGTTTAGAAAATTCTTTGAATTTTATGAAATAGTATATAATTCGTTTTTTAATATTTCTAGGTTAAATGGACTATCTACAGCAGTTTAGATATACAATCTGCACAAAATTACTGATTTTTAGTTAACAGTGTGATTTTAGCTGGGTACAACTTGTCCAGTTATCCATAAGTTATCCACAATAAAAAAGGTTGATTTTCAATGGAATAGAAGTTATACACTGAGTTATCCACATTATCCACAATTTTTAACCACCACTGTCGTATAGGTACAAGCTGTCAATAACGAATATTTGTTTTGTAAGTAATGATAAAATAAACCATTTTAGGTCTGAGTGGACAATAATCAGACAATTGTTTTATTGTCAAATAATAAAGAAAAATGTTATACAATTGCGTGCAAAATATCGAAAAATAGTATTTTAATCAGCTATTATTAAAAAATATAGGATAATATGTAATTTTTAGGTCGAAAAGAATGAAATTTGCATCATTTAACGTGGAAAATGCTTGTCACAATAAGGTGGATGTGGTATAATATGCATATAAAGAAAGTTAAAAGGAGTTGATCATTATGCGTTATATAATTAGCGGTAGAAATATTGATGTGACAGAGGGTCTTAAGACAGCTGTTTACGAGAAGATTGGAAAACTTGAGAGATATTTTACTCCTGATACTGAGATTCATGTAACAATGAATGTTGAAAAAGAAAGGCAAAAAATTGAAGTAACTATTCCTATGAAAGGTAGTATCGTTCGAGCAGAACAAACTAGTTCAGATATGTATGTATCCATCGATCTAGTAGAAGAAGTAATTGAACGTCAACTTAGAAAATATAAAAATAAACTGATTCAACAAAAACAAGCAGTAGTGAATTTGAATCAAGCATTTATGGATGATGAGAATGTTGAAGATGAATCCATTAAGATTATTAGAACTAAGAAGTTTGCCATAAAACCAATGGACCCAGAAGAAGCTTGTGTACAGATGGAGCTTTTAGGTCATAATTTCTTCGTATATCGCAATGCTGAAACTGACGAAGTGAATGTGGTTTATAAACGAAAAGGAAATACTTATGGTTTAATTGAACCAGAATATTAGAATAATAAAAAGGGGCTGACAAAGCCCCTTTTTTTCTTTTTGAGAAATTATTTTTACTTCACCTAAATTTTCTCATTAATATGAAATTTCTGTGATTGTACACATACTTTTTAAAAAGTGTTGAATAGTAAATGCATAAATGATACAATATAGATTGAACTGTAAATTGTAAATTGTAAGTAGGATTAGGGGTATAAATAAATAATTCCCGAATGAATTAGAAGAGTACAGGAGTGAAAAAATATGGGTTTTTTAACTAAGATATTTGGCACACACAGTGAAAGAGAAATTAAATTAATAATTCCTATTGTTGATAAAATCGAAGCGCTTGCGCCGGATATGGAAAAACTTTCAGATTCAGAACTAAGAAATAAAACTGTAGAATTCAGAAATAGACTTAAAAATGGTGAAACTTTAGATGACCTTTTAGTTGAAGCTTATGCCGTAGTTCGAGAAGCAGCTAAAAGAGTATTAGGAATAAAACATTATCGCGTTCAGTTAATGGGTGGTGTTATATTACACCAAGGAAGAATTTCTGAAATGCGTACTGGTGAAGGTAAAACGTTGGTTTCAACTTTACCAGCATATTTAAATGCACTTGAAGGAAACGGAGTTCACATCGTAACTGTTAATGACTATTTAGCAAAGCGTGACTCTGAATGGATGGGTCAAGTACATGAATTTTTAGGATTAAAAGTAGGCGTTATTCTTAATAGTATGAATAATGACGAAAGAAGAGAAGCATATAATTGTGATATAACTTATGCAACCAACAACGAATTAGGTTTTGATTACTTAAGAGATAACATGGTTATTTATAAAGAACAGTTAGTTCAAAGAGGACTTCACTTTGCTGTAATCGATGAAGTTGACTCTGTATTAATAGATGAAGCTAGAACACCACTTATTATTTCTGGACAAAGTGGTAAATCCACAAGACTTTATGAAGCTTGTGATATTCTTGCAAGACAATTGGTTCGTGGTAAGGAAAGTGGCGAATTAACAAAAATGGCTGCAATCATGAAAGAAGAGATTGAAGAAGAAGGCGATTTTATTGTTAATGAAAAAGATAAGAACGTAAATCTTACTGCACAAGGTGTAGAAAAGGTTGAAGATTTCTTTAAAATTGAGAATCTTGCTGATCCAGAACACTTAGAAATCCAACACAATATTATACTTGCTTTACGTGCTCATAACTTAATGTTTAGAGACAAAGATTATGTTGTTAATAATGATGAAGTATTAATCGTTGATGAATTTACTGGTCGTATTATGCCAGGTAGACGTTACTCCGATGGTCTTCACCAAGCAATTGAAGCAAAAGAAAAAGTAAAAGTAAAAAGAGAAAGTAAAACTCTTGCAACGATTACGTTCCAGAACTTCTTTAATAAATATTCGAAAAAGTGTGGTATGACTGGTACTGCTTTAACAGAAGAAAAAGAATTTAGAGATATATACGGAATGGACGTTATTGAGATACCAACTAATGTTCCAGTAGCACGTATGGATAAACAAGATGCGGTATATAAAACTAGAAAAGAAAAATTAAATGCAGTAGTTAATGAGATTATTGAATCTCATAAAAAAGGCCAACCAGTATTAGTTGGTACAATTACCATCGAAGCTTCTGAAGAAATCAGTGATTTATTAAAAAAGAAAAATGTTCCACATAAAGTCTTAAATGCTAAATTCCATGAGATGGAAGCAGAAATCATCGCAGACGCAGGTGTATATGGTGCAGTGACCATTGCTACGAATATGGCTGGTCGTGGTACTGATATTAAACTTGGAGAAGGCGTTAGAGAAGTGGGCGGACTTAAGATTATTGGTACAGAACGTCATGAATCCAGACGTATTGATAACCAGTTAAGAGGTCGTGCTGGTCGTCAAGGTGATCCAGGTGAATCTCGTTTCTACATTTCTCTTGAAGATGATTTAATGCGTTTATTTGGATCTGACAGACTAATGAGTATGTTTAATTCCTTAGGATTACCAGAAGGTGAGCAGATTGAGCATAAAATGTTAAGTAATGCAATCGAAAAAGCTCAGATGCGTATAGAGAATAACAACTATGGTATCAGAAAGAACTTATTAGAATATGACCAAGTAAATAACGATCAAAGAGAAATCATCTATGCAGAAAGAAGAAGAGTTCTTGATGGCGAGAACATGAGAGACTCTATCTTTAAGATGATTACTGATATTGTTGAAACATCTGTAAATACTTGTATTAGTGATGATCAACAACCAGAAGAATGGGATTTAAATGAGTTAAATAATCTTTTACTTCCAATCATACCATATGATAGAATTGTACTAACTGAAAATGAGTTAGATCGTGGTAAAAAGAATGCTTTGATTCAAAGATTAAAAGAAGAAGCTGTAAAACTATATGAAGCAAAAGAAGCTGAATTCCCAGAAAAGGAACATTTAAGAGAAGTAGAGCGTGTAATCTTACTAAAAGTAATTGATAGAAAATGGATGGATCATATCGACGATATGGATCAATTACGTCAAGGAATTGGTTTACAAGCGTATGGACAAAAAGATCCTTTAGTAGAATTCAAATTTATGGGATTTGAAATGTTTGATGAAATGACAAAAGCAATCAGTGAAGATACTATAAAAGCATTGATGCATGTTAGAATCGAACAAAATGTTGAAAGAGAGCAAGTTGCTAAAGTTACTGGTACGAATAAGGATGATTCTGTTCAACAAGGTCCAGTTAAGAGAGCGGCTAAGAAAATTCAACCTAATGATCCATGCCCATGTGGAAGCGGATTAAAGTATAAACATTGTTGTGGAAAAAATTAATTCACAAAAATTGTTGTGGTAAAAATGAATTCACAAAAAGAGGTGAAATTGTGGTTGAGTTAGACCAGTTAAAATATACCCTTGGCACTTATGAAAAACCATTAATTGAAGTGGGGGATTCACTTTGACCTTGCTAATAAGCAAGAAAGAGTAAAAATGATTGAGCGAATCATGGAAGAACCTAATTTTTGGGATAATGCAACGAAAGCCCAAGGTTATGTAAAGGAATTAAAAAATTTAAAGGATATTATCGATGAGTATAATTCTTTAAAAGGTGAATATGAAGATATTGAAGTTTTATTAGAGATGGGTTATGAAGAAAATGACGCATCTCTAGTACCTGAGATACAAGAATCTTTAAATAAATTTATCGAAGATTTTGAAGAACTAAGACTTAACACGCTTTTATCCGATGAATATGATAAATGCAATGCGATTTTAACACTTCATGCTGGTGCAGGTGGAACAGAAAGCTGTGATTGGGCTAGTATGCTAAGCCGAATGTATCAAAAATGGGCGGATAAGAAAGGCTTTTCTACTGAAATATTAGACTTTCTTGATGGTGAAGAAGCAGGACTTAAATCTGTTACCATTCAGATTAGTGGTTTGAATGCATATGGACATCTAAAATCAGAGCATGGTGTCCACCGACTTGTTCGTATCTCTCCATTTAATGCGGCAGGAAAGAGACAAACATCCTTTGTTTCTTGTGATGTAATGCCTGACATTGAAGAAGACATTGATATTGATATTGATGAAACGGAATTACGAATTGATACCTACCGTTCTAGTGGAGCAGGTGGTCAGCATGTTAATAAAACTTCATCTGCGATTCGAATCACTCATTTACCAACAGGTATTGTAGTTCAATGTCAAAATGAACGTTCTCAATTTCAGAATAAAGATAAAGCAATGCAAATGTTAAAAGCAAAACTATACATGCTTAAAAAACAAGAAAATCAAGAAAAAGAGTCTGGTATTCGTGGTGAGCAAAAAGAGATCGGTTTTGGTAATCAAATTAGATCCTATGTTATGCAGCCATATACCATGGTAAAAGATCATAGAACTAATGCTGAAGTAGGTAATGCACTTAGTGTCTTAGATGGTAATCTTGATCCTTTTATTAATGCTTATCTGAAGTGGAAAAGTATTAATAATAGCTCTAACGTAAAAGAGTTAAATTAAAATATTATTTCAATTAATTTAAAATATATATGTAAAAAACTATATTTAAATTGTAAAAATAAAATACAATAGATAGACTTTATCTAGGTATGCATTCACGATAGAGAAAGGAAAGAAGGTACGATTGATGGAGACAAATAAAGCTGTACAGACAAATGAAACAAAACAAGTTATATTTACATTAGGAGATGAAGAATTCGGATTAGACATAATGTTAGTAAATGCAATTGAAAAATATACTGACTTAGTACGTATACCGAATGCGCCATCTTATATTAGAGGAATCATTAATTTACGTGGGGATGTAATTCCAGTTTATAGCTTACGCAGAAAATTTGGATTAGCAGACAGTGAGATTGATGATAATAGTAAGTTAATTGTTACAAAATCCAATAATATACTCATGGCTTTTGAAGTCGATGCAGTGAAAGAAATTCTTGAAATTCCTACCGCTAATATCAGTGAAACACCTGTTATCGTTAAAAGTTTTGATACTGCTTATATTAAAAATGTTGCCAATATAAGTGGCAGAATGATTATTTTATTAGACCATAACGGAATATTATCTTCAAAAGAGCAAGAACATATTGAAAACTTTATGTCTAACCAATAATCAATAAGCGCTATCAAATTGTATTTTTATCAAGTTTTATTGCATATATTAAACATTCAAAGAGTAGAATTAGTTGATAAAGATTGCCCTGATTGAAAAGGGGCAATCTTTTTTTGCATATATTGTCCCAAAAAAGAAAATTTATTCAAAAAGTAGTTGCTTTTTGAAAAAAAGTGTGTTACTATATCTCTCTGAGAAAGACATGTGTTTTTCCTATACATACAATTAGAGAGAGTATGATTTAAGTAAAGATAGATAATAAATAATCAAAGTATTCATTTAGGAGATTGGAGCCAAATATGGATGAAAGTAAGTATTTTATAGTAAAGAAAAAGGCCGTTCCAGAAGTCCTACTAAAAGTTGTAGAAGCAAAAAGATTGTTAGATTCCGAGAAAGTTTTTACGGTTCAGGATGCGGCTGATATCGTGGGCATTAGTAGAAGCTCTTTTTATAAGTATAAAGATGATATTTTCCCATTTCACGAGAATGCAAGGGGTAAGACGATTACCTTTATGCTTCAAGTGGATGATAAACCAGGATTATTATCCTGTGTATTAAATTGTGTAGCAAAAAATGATGCGAATATATTAACCATACATCAAAGTATTCCAGTTAATGGTATAGCATCTTTAACATTAAGTATAGAGATTCCAAATCACATCGTAGATACGTCCGTTATATTTGATCAGATTGAAGCACTTGATGGCATTCATTATTTGAAAATATTAGCGAGAGAATAAGTAAAGTATAAAGTTTTGCAGGAGGGAGCTAATTATGGTTAATATAGCAGTGTTAGGTTATGGTATAGTAGGTTCAGGAGTAATTGAAGTATTAAACGTGAATGGTGACAGCATTAGTAGAAGATGCGGGCAGGATATCAATGTTAAATATGTTCTTGATTTAAGAGATTTTCCTGGAGATCCAGTACAAGATAAAATTGTTCATGATTATAGTATCATTTTAAATGACCCAGAGATAAAAATCATCGTTGAGGTGATGGGTGGAGTTGAGCCTGCATTTACTTTTGTAAGAGAAGCAATTATGAAAGGTAAAAGTGTATGCACATCCAATAAGGAGTTAGTTGCAAAACATGGTGCTGAATTATTAGAATTATCAAAGTCAATGAATGTGAACTTTTTATTTGAAGCAAGTGTTGGTGGTGGTATTCCAATTATCAGACCACTCAATCAGTCCTTAACAGCAGACGAAATCGAAGAGATAACTGGTATATTAAATGGTACTACAAACTACATTCTATCAAAAATGAGTAATGACGGAGCAGATTTTGATACAGTACTAAAAGAAGCTCAAGCAAGAGGCTATGCAGAACGTAATCCACAAGCAGATGTAGAAGGTTATGATGCATGCAGAAAAATTGCAATTCTTTCTTCCCTTGCATTTGGTATGCAAGTTGATTTTGAAGATATATATACAGAAGGAATAACAAAGATAACAGATGCTGACATTAAATATGCGAAAGCAATCGGTGCAAGTATTAAACTTCTTGGTAGTAGTAGAAAAGAGCAAGACAGTGTATATGCTATGGTAGCACCGATGATGATAAAACCAAATCATCCTTTATTTAGCGTAAATGATGTTTTCAATGGTATCTTTGTAAGGGGTAATGTAATTGGTGACGTTATGTTTTATGGTAGTGGTGCAGGTAAATTACCTACTGCAAGCGCAGTAGTTGCTGATGTTGTGGATGCGGCAAAACATATCGGTGCTAACATCATGACATTATGGAGCAGTAAAAAATTAAGACTATCTGATATAAAGTATGCAAAACATAAATTTTTTGTACGAGTAGCAGGAAATAGCGATGAAATAAAAGAAAAGGTTGCCTTGTTATTTGGTCATGTAGAAGAAGTTAGTGTTCCTGAGATAGATGGTGAATACGCTTTTATAACCATGAAAATGGATGAAGAAACATATCGTAAAAAGGAAGCTGAACTTGGGAACGTGGTTAGTATGATTCGTGTTATGTTTTAAATCGAATGTTAAGATTCAATAGAATCCGTAGCGTATGCTACGGATTCTATAAAAAAGGAGGATGAAGATGAAATATATTATTATTTTAGGCGATGGTATGGCAGATGAACCAATAGAATCCCTTGATAGCAAAACTCCATTAGAATATGCAAAAACTCCTACAATGGACCGTTTAGCTAAACTTTCTGAAATAGGCTTATGTCATACAATTCCAGAAGGAATGAAACCAGGTAGTGATACTGCAAACCTATCTGTTTTAGGATATGATCCAAAGCAATACTATACAGGTAGATCACCACTTGAGGCCTTAAGTATTGGGGTGGATATGAAAGCTACTGATATCGCCATAAGATGTAATATAGTAACGGTATCTGATGATGAGTTGCCTTATGAGAAGAAAACAATCATTGACCATAGTGCCAGTGAAATCTCAACGGAAGATGCAGCTGTCTTACTTAAGGCTTTAAAGGATGAACTTCAGAATGAAACTTATAAGTTCTACTTAGGGACAAGTTACAGACACCTTACCATCTGGGATAAAGGAGAAGTAGTCGAATTAACACCACCACATGATATCTTAGGTAGTGAGATTGGCACATATTTACCTAATGACGCATATTTAAAATGTATGATGGTAAAAAGCTATGATATCCTAAATAATCATCCATTAAATATAGAACGAGCTAAAAAGGGATTAAATAAAGCAAATTCCATTTGGTTTTGGGGTGCAGGTACCAGACCAGCGCTTACTTCATTTGAAGATAAATTCCATAAAAAGGGTGCTATGATCTCCGCCGTTGACTTACTAAAAGGAATTGCAGTCGGTGCAAATATGAAAGTTGTAGAAGTTCTGGGGGCAAATGGGACCTTACACACTAATTATGTAGGAAAAGCAATGGCTGGAGTAAAAGAATTACTTGAAAATAATTATGATTTTGTGTATATTCATATAGAAGCACCAGATGAGATGGGACACCAAGGCAGTATTCCGAATAAAATAATAGCGATAGAACAATTAGATGAAAAAGTTATTAAAGTAGTGAAGGAACAGATGGACCAACGTGGTGTAGATTATCGTATCCTTATAATGCCGGATCATCCAACACCAATTCACTGTAGAACTCACACCAGTGATCCAGTGCCATATATGCTTTATGATAGTACCAAGGAACTTAATAATACTTGGAACTATAACGAAGAAGAGGCTAAGAATAGTGGTAATGTAGTTAAGAATGGGTTTGATATAATTAACAAATTGTTTGAATAAAAGTTCATACGTTCGTTAATTTACAGATATAAGGCAAAATGAAGAAAGTAGGAGGCAGCGTATGCTTATTGTTAAAAAGTTCGGTGGAACATCAGTAGCCGATAAAGA
>JARBTX010000055.1 GCA_029239975.1 Anaerocolumna sp. | reverse complement strand
TATTTAATACACTTGTTAATCTTTCTTCATTGTCACCTACGGATATTTGAAAATAATTTGAAAAACCTAATTCAGCACACTTTCTAGCTAAAAAAGCTGCATTTGTATTTACTATGTTACCTAATAAAATTTCTGTACCAACACTGATTAATTCAACAACCATAGAACATCCTGCCTTTCACTTATCTAACTAATTATCTATTCATGTAGCACTTTACGATTTTTATACAAATAATCGATTAGAGAAACTACAGTTAATACTAAAGATAGATAGATAAAAATTTGTTCTAAAATATTAAAAAATGAAATATCAAGATTCACAATTAATAAAATAGACATTATCATTTGAGCAGTGGTTTTGAATTTGGCTATATGACTCGCTGCTATTACAACACCATTATCTGATGCAACTAAACGGAATCCACTGATAATAAATTCACGTGAAATAATTACAATAATAACCCATGCTGGTACTAAACCTAATTCAACAAAACAAATCAATGCAGAACTTACTAATAATTTATCTGCTAATGGATCTGCAAATTTACCAAAATTAGTGATTAAGTGATATTTTCTCGCCAAATATCCATCTAAGGCATCTGTTAAACACGCGATAATAAATATAGCTGCAGCTATATAATTATTATATGGAATACTAGGCATTAAATATATTACTAAAAATAAGGGAATCATGAACACCCTAGCAATTGTAATTTTATTAGGTAAATTCATAGAAATACTTCCTTTCTCGTAAAGCCATGTTACGATTAAATTTTATAAGAATTACTTTATCATTTGTTAATATGAATTGTTTCTTTTGTATGATTTGTGTAGCTATCTGATGAAATGTATGCAACCATATTCATTAGTATATCTTAAATTATGAAACCTTTTATTTTATATTAGTATGCCTATTAAATCATATTCTTTTGCATCAGTAACTAAAACATCTACAAATTCTCCTGACATTAATTCTGCACGGCTTTGAACAAAAATATAACCATCAACGTTTGGAGCATCCATGTAAGTTCTTCCTATATAAACATTTCCCATTGCTAATGCTTGTTCTTCCGTCATATTAATTTGTTCTGGAATACTTTCTTGTGGTAGTTTACCTTCAATCATTACTTTTACTTTTTTACTAATCATATCTTTTGCATGCTCAAAGGCAATTTGCTGTTGTATTTCCATTATCTCAGCTTGTCTTTGTATTTTTACATGTTTACGAATTTGTCCTTTTAATTTTGCAGCTGGAGTATCATCTTCTTTGGAATAGGTAAATACTCCAAGACGATCAAATTTCATTTCTTTTACAAATTCTTTTAATTCTTCATGTTCTTCTTCTGTTTCACCAGGGAATCCTGTTATTAAAGTTGTTCTAATTGCAATATCAGGAATATTAGAACGTAATTTTTCAATAATTTGTATTAACTCAGCTTTATTCGTTCTTCTACCCATTCTTTTTAGGATATTATCCGATGCATGTTGAATTGGCATATCAAGATAGTTAGCAATCTTTTCTTCTGATTTAATCACTTCAATTAATTCATCCGTGATTTCTTCAGGATAACAATAAAGAATACGAATCCATTCTAACCCTTCAATCTTGCAAAGTTCTTTTAATAATTTTGGTAATGCTTTTTCACCATAGATATCTTTTCCGTAAAGAGTAGTTTCTTGCGCTACAAGTATTAGTTCTTTTATTCCACTTTGAACTAATCCTTTTGCTTCTTCCAGTAATGTTTCCATAGGAACACTTCTATAGTTACCTCTTATTTTAGGTATGATACAATACGTACAATGTTTATCACAACCTTCTGCTATCTTTAAATAAGAAAAGAATCCACCTGTTGTATTAATACGAGTCGCCTTTACTTCAGTGCTATAATCTAATTCCTTAATATTAACTGTTTTCTTACCTTCCATAGCTGCTTCAATTACATTAACAATCTCATCGTAGCTTTTTGTTCCAAGGATCGCATCCACTTCACTAATTTCATTTTGGATTTCTTCCTTATATCGTTGTCCTAGACATCCGGTAACAACCAAAGCCTTTAATTTACCTGTTTTTTTGTATTCAGCCATTTCTAAAATTGTATTAATACTCTCTTCTTTTGCATCATTGATAAAACAGCAAGTATTTACCACAATAGCATCCGCATCGTGCTCATCATTTGTGATATTATAACCCTTTTCTCGGATTAAACCTAACATTATCTCACTGTCCACTAAATTTTTATCACAACCTAGTGAAACAAATAGTATATTCATAAAAACCTCCGTTTATTTAGTATAAGTTCTAGCTTAAGAACTTGAATCATTCATCTCTGATATCATCCAAGACATTTTAACAGTTTTTTATTCAAATGTGAACCATAAAATTAAATTTATATAGATAAATAATTTATGTTACGTATAAATTTAATTAAAATCTAATATAACAATTTAATTTCTAAGCGAATTATAATTGACTTTTATTACTATTTTGGTATTATTAAGGTAATTTATTGCGTATATCGCAGATTGGAGTTTATATGAAAAAAATTATTAATTTTCTCATTACTACAGTAATCGTAGTTATAGCAGCTTACATCTATTACTATATTACATTACCAGCAGTTAACATTCATTCACCAGGTTTTTGGATTTTTGTCATTGCCGCTTTAGTAATTATTTGTGCAGTGGTTGGATTTGCAACTGCAAACATTGATAAAAGTGGAAAACGTAATCCAGGACCATTTTTTAAAAACAAACTATTCCTTATTGCTATAAGTATAACAGGTATTATGATCGGTGTATATATAATAGGAAGTGTTCTATCTTCTCCTATTGTAAATGCAAAAAAATATCAGCAATTAATAACTGTAACTGACCGTAATTTTACGGAGGATATCAAAGAAATATCTTACAAAGACATTCCTATACTAGATAAAGAATCAGCATCTCTTTTAGGATCTAGAAAAATGGGTAGTATGGTTGAATTCGTTTCTCAATTTGAGGTTGCTGATAACTACACACAGATTAATTATCAAGGAATACCAACAAGGGTGACACCTTTAAAATATGGTAATTTGGTAAAATGGTTTACAAATCGTTCAGAAGGTATTCCTGCTTATTTACGAATCGATATGACGACACAGGAAGTAAGTCTTATAAAATTAAAACAAGGCATTAAATATTCAGAAGCTGAACATTTTTCAAGAAATATATACCGTCATCTTAGATTTAATTACCCATCATATATCTTTGATAACATTAATTTTGAAATCGATGATGATGGAATACCATATTGGATATGTCCTGTAAAAGACTACACAATTGGTTTATTTGGTGGTCAGACTATAAGTCGTGTTGTTATGGTGAATGCTATTACTGGTGATCATGCCGACTATGCTATAAACGAAGTACCTACATGGGTTGACAGAGTTTTCTCTGCAGAATTGTTAATTTCATTATATGATTATTATGGTACATTAAAACATGGATATTGGAACTCTGTATTTGGTCAAAGAGATGCCTTACAGACAACAGATGGTTACAATTATATCGCTTTAGATGATGATGTATGGGTATATACTGGTGTTACCTCAGTAGGTAGCGATGAGTCCAATGTCGGTTTTATATTAATGAATCAACGAACTGCTGAAACCAGATACTATTCCATCTCAGGTGCGGAAGAATTTTCTGCTATGAGCTCTGCCGAAGGTAAAGTACAGCATCTTGGTTACCGTGCAACTTTCCCACTTCTTCTTAATATAGGCGGTAAACCAACTTACTTCTTAGCTTTAAAAGATGCTGCTGGATTAGTAAAACAATATGCAATGGTTAATGTTGAACAATATCAGATTGTTGCAATCGGTGACACCGTGAATCAATGTGAGAAAACATATCTAGAACAAATGAAAACAAGTGGTTTTAGTGTAGATACTACTAAGATGCCGAAAATTACTGGTGTAATTGCAAAAATTGCAGAAGGTGTTGTAGATGGTAATTCACATTATTATATTATGCTCGAGAACAATGATGCAATCTTTGATGTAAATGTAGTAGATTTCCTTCAAATTATAAAATACAACGTTGGAGATATCATTACATTCACTTATTCCGAAGGTGCTATTTCTAATAATGTTGTAGGTGTTGAGTAACAAACTTTTATTATGAGTATTCAAAAAGGTGAGCTAAAAAGCTCACCTTTTTTACAAAATAAATTATTTTCTTTAACTGATAAGGTTTCAACAATAAATTTTCTTTACTCAATACAGCTGAATTATACATATCATTATTTTCTTCATATCATATTTTAGATAGATATTTTTTTAAATTTAACTCAACTTTATGTAATTTCTTTTTATCATGAACATACTTATAATCGCCCACAAAGGAACTTTTGACGAATCTATTGATACATCTTATATCTCTTTTTTTATCTAGATTTCTTAAACCTAATTCAAGATTTTTACGAATTCGTAACATGGCTTTACTATGATCAATGGTAGTCGTCAACTTTCCATCATGAAATAATAATTCTCTTACAAACTTATAGCAAAAACTAGGAGTTTCATTTAGGTAGCCATAATTTTTAACGAGTGTATTCACTACAATTATTCCGCCAGTAAATGCAATCGGTTCCATTATATTTTCATAGTTAGCAGTTTCTAATCCGCTTTCCGTTAGGAATGTTTTTGGTTTTATATCATTAATTGTTGGATAACTTCTATCTGCAGTTATCGTAAAATCTTGTAAAACTAGTTGTAAATCATCAATGATATAGGAACCTGAATATTCAAAATTTTTATCATTTGTCCAAATCGGTGTTATACCAAATGAGTCAGGTTCAATTAAATTGTCCTTCTCACATAGTATAATCTGATATGCTACTTCTTCTAAAAAAATAATATCATTGTTATTCATACCATATCTCCTCGTAATCTTCCCTCATAAATCTTATATTAATACAATGTTACGTAGCGCTTACGACACAATTATTCATTAACATCGCAATAGTCATAGGTCCTACCCCACCTGGCACTGGTGTAATAGCAGAAACATGATCAACTACATCATTATAGTCAACATCACCACATAGTTTATTATTTTCATCACGATGTATACCAACATCAATTACAATTGCACCTTCTTTGATATACTCTTTTGTAATAAATTTTGGTTTTCCAATTGCCACCACTAGTATATCGGCTCTTTTTGTTACTTCTTTCAAATTTGTAGTTTTAGAATGACAAATAGTTACTGTTCCATTTTCACGTAACAATAAGAATGCCATAGGTTTACCAACAATATTACTACGTCCTACTATAACACATTCTTTTCCTTCAATCTGAATGTTAGAGCGTTTTAAAAGTTCAATTACGCCTGAAGGTGTACAGGAAACAAATCCTTTATGACCAATGCTTAAGGCTCCTACACTCATTGGATGAAAACCATCCACATCTTTTTCTGGAGATATGGTTTGAATAATGATATCTTCATTGATATGTTTAGGTAATGGTAATTGAACCAATATGCCATTAACATCGTTTCGTTGATTTAATTCCTTCACTAAATTAATTAATTCTACTTCTGTCGTCTCTTTTGGCAATTCAAAAGATAACGAATTTATACCTATATATTCACATGCTTTCTTTTTATTTCCAACATAAACACTGGACGCAGGATCATTACCCACTTGTACTACTGCAAGCGTTATCTCCTTTCCATTTTCCTTAAACGCAATTACTTTTTCCTTTAACTCATCCTTAATTTCGTTGGATATCTTTTTACCATCGATAATGTATGCCATAGCTATATCTCTCCATATCTATCTTAAATTATATTATGATTCTTAATTGCTTAAAACTAGTTACATTTCTATACTGAAATAAATTGACTTAGAATATGTATTTTTGTTATTAATTTATAATTTATTTAGTAAGTTTATCTTATTTTAATACAACTAGCAAAATATAACAAGGGGAAGTATGAAAGTTCGTTAAATATTATTTTTAGAAAATACGACTACAACGGATGACTAAGTTTCTGTTCTAATACGAAGCCAAAATTAGCATGTGACAAAAAAAGTGGGAACAATTTACTTTAAAAAGTAAATTAGTTCCCACGAACAATACAATAAATTCTACTATTTCATATCTCTATAATAATTAATTAAGCAACCTTTTTGTATTATAGTTCTTTCATCATCAGTTAGTTCACCTAATTTTAAGGTAAATTCTTTCATATCCTTATTTACTACATAAGCTTTAATCTCAGATATCTTTTCTGCAACTGCTTTTTTAATATCCTTAACTAAGATATAATCTCCATTTTCAAATGGTAGTTCTTCAGATAATATAAATGGTAACATACCCCAATTAATTAAGTTAGAGCGATAACGTTTTGTTGCATATTCCTTTGCTATATTAGCAAGTCCACCAAGAACTTTTTGACAGCTAGCAGCTTGTTCCCTTGCTGATCCATCACCTGGCTTAACTGCATAAATAACACTTCCGATTTCAGTTTTATTTTCATCAACAGCAAACTTTTCATGAATCTTTGTAAATATATCCTTCAACTCATCATTTGCTTTGCATATATCTTCTCCTGCAATTCGGGCCTTTTCCGCTTTTTGAATTTCTTTTGCTTTTCCTACATAAGCTGGATCTTTTCTAGATAACGTAAACTCAGCAAGCCCTAATGGATTCGAACGATAGGAGGATGTTTCTCCAGATGGTATTAATTCATCGGTTGTAGTTACTGGATCATGAATCACAGATACAACTTTTAGTACTAAATCATCGGTTAAACCTACCATAGATGGCCAATCAACGATTCCTGGTCCAAACTTAACTTCTGTTTCTGGTTCTGGCTTTCCTAAACCATTATAAACACGGTTTTCATAAATCTTACTATCATAGAAATACTTTGGTTTTAAATATTCTACATCTATATTTTCAGCACTTGTTAAGTATCCTTTATTTGCTGCAGTTGCTGCAATGGATCTAGCATCCATTAATGCTACCGATGCAACTTGTCCAGCTGTTACTTTTGATCCTTCTCTATTCGGGAAGTTTCTTGTTGTATGACGTATACTAAATCCGTTGTTTGATGGTACATCGCCAGCACCAAAACAAGGTCCACAGAATGCTGTTCTAATTGTAGCACCAGTCTCCATTAATTTTGCGACAGATCCATTCTTTATCAATTCCATATAGATAGGTTGACTCGCTGGATATACACTTAATGAAAATTCATCTGCTCCAATGTACTTACCGTTTAGTATGTCAGTTGCATCACAGATATTTTCAAAACCACCACCTGCACAACCTGCAATAACTCCTTGATCTACATATAACTTACCATTACGAACTTTATCTTTTAAGGAATACTTAATCTTGTTATTATCAAGACTTATTAATGCTTTCTTTTCAACTTCATCCAATATATCATATAAATTCTTATTTAAATCGTCGATTGTATAAACATTACTTGGATGGAATGGCATTGCAATCATAGGTTTAATTTCTGCTAAATCTACATAAATGAAACCATCATAATAAGTAACTTTTTTTGATTTTAATTCTTTATAATCATCTGGTCTATTATGTATCTCATAAAATTCTTGTACTTTTTCATCGGTTACCCAAATTGATGAAAGACAAGTTGTTTCTGTTGTCATAACATCGATTCCAATACGATAATCCACACTTAAATTATGTACACCATCTCCGATAAATTCCATTACTTTGTTATTAACATAACCATTTGCGAATACTGCACCAATAATTGCAAGAGCGACATCTTGTGGTCCTACTCCTTTATTTGGTTTACCAGTCAGATAAACACCTACAACACCTGGCATGTTAATATCATATGTCTTTGATAATAATTGTTTTACGATTTCAGGTCCGCCTTCACCCATTGCCATGGTGCCTAATGCTCCATAACGAGTATGACTATCTGATCCTAAAATCATTTTTCCGCCACCTGCAAGAATTTCTCTAGCAAATTGATGAATTACTGCCTGATGTGGTGGTACATAAATACCACCGTACTTTTTTGCACATGATAACCCATACATATGATCATCTTCATTAATGGTTCCACCAACTGCACATAGACTATTATGACAGTTTGTTAATACATATGGTACAGGAAATTTGTCAAGTCCACTTGCTCTCGCAGTTTGTATAATTCCAACAAAAGTAATATCATGTGAAGTTAGTTTATCGAACTTTATTCTAAGCTTGTCCATATTACCTGATGTATTGTGGTTTTCTAATATTTCGTAAGCTAACGTATTTTTTGCTGCTTCTTCTTTTGACCAGTTCTCACCGGTTTTATGAAAAAGTATATCAGAAGATACTTGTTGTTCATCAATAATCTCAGTGCCATTTAATACATAAGCACCTTTCTCATAGAGTTTAATCATAACGGTGTCTCCTTCTTTTGTCTGAATTAAATACTACTCTATATATCCTTCTTTTACATAGATAGTGTAATATTCATCGCAATTAGTTGTCTTAGATGAAAGAATACCATTCTTCGCTTTAATATAAATATCTACCTGGTCTTGTTTTGTTTGTTTTAAATTAATATCAATGTTACCTGTAAACAAATCATTAAAGTAACCTGCATCTAAAACAAATTCATCATATCCTTCAAATTTAATTTTTAGTTGTAAATTCGCTTGTGTATTATTCAAGTCAATATCACTAAAATTTAAAGTATCTTTTGCCTTAGGATTAACATTCTCAAAGTTCATCGTATCACTTAATTGCCATTCATCATTTACAAAGGTTGCTTTCATGTATTCAATTTTATAATCAGACTTGTTTATAAATGTGAATAAACCACCACCTGTGTTTTCCACTATAACCCAGATGAAACTAAGTAATATTAAAACACCAATAACACCAATAGTTATATATAATTTTTTCTGACCCAAGTCAGCTTTGATAATTTTTTTTGAACCCTCTTGGTTTTCGCTCATGTTGTTCACTTCACTCTTAGATATACCATAATGGTATATCCTACCCTCCTTTTAAGTATTAATTTTTCGCATACTAATTATGATAATAGTTCCGGACAAAATAATCAAGATTTTTTTGCTTTTTTAGCATATAAATTTTAAAAATTGTTCAAATAATACAATTTATTCACAAAATTTATATATTTTTACTAAACTTCTCCTCATTATTATTATCGACGGTAAAAACACTATATATTATAACCATTCCATAAAGCTACATATTCACAATTATCATTTGTTTAACTCAAAAAAATACCAAACAGAACATTACCCCATTGTAAATATACATAATTTGCCTATTTCATTTATTATAATGCATATAAATCATTATGTAAAGTATGATTATTATATACTCACCACTACTATCACGAAAAAACCTGGATATTAGTTATATATTTCACTAAAGAGCCAGGCTTTTAATTTACAGTATAATATTTTTAACTGATTTACGAATAATCAACTTATTATCTAGATATATTTTTCCAATCTCATTTTCTTTATTATCAATTAATTTAAACAACATTTCAGTAGCTTTTTTGGCTAATTCACCCATATTACGTTCAATTGTTGTTAACGGGAATATAGTATCACACATCCAGCTAACATTATCAAATCCTATAATAGAAATATCATCTGGTATTTTTAAACCTGCTTCCTGTATTGCATTGGCTGCCCCAAAAGCCATCTCATCATTAAAAGAAAGAATTGCTGTAATATCTTCTTTTAATAATATTTTTCCTGCTTGATAACCACTCATAATACGATAGTCACCGGTAACAATCGGTACAGATTCAGGCTTTAAATGATGATTTTCAAAAGCTTGACGCCATCCCCTGTGTCTTGCTCTTGTTGAGGCTAATGTCGGGATACCTTCGATTATACCAATCTTTGTATGTCCATTTTGTATTAAATACTCCATCGCATCTTGCTCACCTTTTGCTTCATCTGTCAGAATATTAGTAACATTGTGATAAACTGCCCGGTTAAATACTACAACTGGTATACCTTTCGTAATAGCTTCTTCAATAAATTCGTCATCTTCCGGTTTTTGACTTAATATTAAGATACCATCATACTTTGCTGAACTTAATGTATTTGGTTTATGTCTATCAATACCTTTAACAACTACATTATAAGAATTATCAATGGCATTATAGACTGATTTTACGATATCATGTAATATGAATGGAGACGACATATTACTAATATTAGAAAAATACAAACCAATGGTATGTGATTTTGCTAGTTTTAAATTTACTGCATTCAAGTTTGGTGTATAACCTAACCGTTTTGCGGCATCTAATATTTTATTACTATGCTTTGAATTTATTCCTAAGTTTCCATTTAATACTCTTGATACAGTGGAATAAGATACTCCAACTTCCTTAGCAATGTCTTTAATCGTAACAGTCATATAATTTCCTCTATATTAGTTTTTCTTTGTTTTATTGAGAGTAATAAATGATAATTCGTAAACATCTATTTTTCTCTGTCATTAATTTCAATACTAAAATACTTATTTTCAATAAAATATTTTGCTTCCATCATATTAGATGAATTTGTATTTTCTAACAAAACGTGTATGTATGGTTTATTTTTCTTAATTAGGTTTAGAAATAAATCAAAATTAAAAATTCCCTGTCCCGCTGGTTTTACACTTAAGTTTTTCTCTTCTACAATAAAATCTTTCGCATGAATTACAGCAATATCTTTATTTAATAATTCAAATGCTCCTTTTATAATATCATCTTGTTCTTTATAGTTATTGTAATTAAGAAGATTTACTGGGTCAAAAATCACTTGTAAATTTGGTGATTTAATTGCGCTTAAAACTTGATAAGTTCTTTCAATATCATAAATAATATGGTTAAATACTGGTTCGATACCAATAACAACTCCTAACTTTTCTGCATAATCGATAATTACCTTTAGGTTTTCTACGAATATAGAAAAGGATTTTACAGAATGATTTTCTGGTTCATAAGTATAATTTCGATTAACTGCTCCTGTTTCTGTTCCAACTAATCCACAGCCTAAATAATGAGCAAAGCGAATATGCGAAAGGTATGTTTCTACAATTTCATCAAATTCGGGTTTATAGGGGTTGGCAAGATTGTGATAACATCCTAACACAGCAATATCTACTTTATTTTCAATAAATATATTTTTAATATAAGAAGCCATTCCTGGAGATAAATTACTGCTAAGTACTGGAAATGAATGAATTACTTTTTGTAATGCCAATTGAGCACACAAAAAACCTTTATCATGAATATCTTTTACTATCTCATCCAATGGAGCTGACTCCATATCATGTGCTCTTATTCCAATTCTCATATAATACCCCCATACGACAAAGTATTTAAATTAAGAGTTTAACTTTAATATATAAAGATATATTCATAAGCCCCCTTGGTTATACGTTTCATTTCACCAAATTATATCTACTTTAATAGATCGTGTGATATGTTGTCTAATTGTAGTTCATTTACGTTGTCGACCGATAATTCACATCCAATAGCACCATTTATTACTACATTCTTTAAATCCAACTCTTCTATATTATATGCGATAATCCCACTACAAGACATTGGTTGTACATCATCTAACATGTCTGGAATATTCGTTTGTGGGTTACCTGCAAATTGAATTGATATATTTTCCATATGAATCTTCTTTATCTTCTTTTCTGGCAATCCATAAATAAATGCAGCAGCAACGTGGCAATTCATACACTCTAAATCTTTAAATGATAATTGAATAATGCTAGGAGTACCTTCATCTACTGGAAGCAAGTCTTTTGATTTCACATAATCAGAATGTCCATCCGGATCACAGTAGTAAAAAGAATTTATTACTATTGGGGTTAAAACATGATTCATCTTAATGTGTTGAAAGGTAATATTATCGATAATTCCATCCTTTCCTCTTCCACGTCTGGTTTTTATTCGAAGCCCACGATCAGTATGAGAAAAAAAACATGAACTAACAATTACATTACGTACTCCACCAGCCATTTCACTTCCAATTGTGATAGAACCATGACCATGTTCCATAAAGCATTGATGTATACGGATATTCTCAGATGGAGTTTTATATTTTTTACCCATGTAAACCTTACCAGATTTGATAGCAATACAATCATCACCTAAAGAAAAATTTGTGCCGATTATGTCAACACTATTACAAGATTCTGGGTTAATACCGTCGGTGTTTGGTGAATCTTTCGGGTTAATAATATGAAGGTTTATAAATTTAAGTTGCTTCGAAAAATACGGATGAATGGTCCAACTAGGACTATTTTTAAAAGTTATATCTTGTATGGAAATAGTTACGCAGTTATTAAGAAAAATTAATCTCGGGCGATATGCGTTCACTTTCTTTTTGGGTTCTTTCCACCAATTATCAAAACTAGCATTCCCATCAATAGTTCCACTTCCACATATTAGGACGTTAGATACATTAATTCCAGTAAGAATACTAGCATAGCAACTCAGTGGATTTCCTTCCCACGTGCCTAAATTAAACTCATCCTTCTCATCATAGCTTTCAACAAGACCAGGTAATATAGCAAATTGATTTCTATCTGCAATTGCCGATAGAACTGTACCGTTCTCAAAATGAATGATTATATCACTTTTTAAAAATATATTAGTTACTTTATAAATGCCTTTTGGCAGGTACACTCTCCCATCTCTTGGGCAGGCATTGATTGCACCTTGTATAAACACCGTATCATTTTGAATTCCATCCCCCTTAGCACCAAATTCTTTTACATCTAACGTTACAGATTCATACTTCGTACGAAATGTGATGATATCAGAATCACTTTTCTCAGATTTAAGTATAATTTCATAAGATGTATCTGGTTTTAGGTTATCAATGGTCATAATCACTTTTTTGCTTTTCATACGCAATTCATGATTTATATAAATGCAATACTCATCTGTTTCATATATGTCAGTTGTTGTTAATACTTCAATTACAATAGAACGTGTATTTATAGCAATGATCTGAAATTTCATAGTTTCACCTATATTATCCTTTTAAACTTCCAGCTGTAACACCTTCAACAAATTGCTTTTGCGCTGCAAAGAAAACGATAAGAGAAGGGATAATCGTAACAATGGACATAGCCAATACTTTGTTCCACTCAAAACCAACTTCAGCATCCATAGATAAGCGTAATCCCAATGCAGCTGGATATTTTGATACAGTTTTAACATAAATCAATGGACCCATAAAATCATTGGATGACCACATAAATTGAAACAATGCAGCAGATACAATGGACGGTTTTAATACTGGGCATATAATATACCAAAGGGTTTGCAAGGAATTACTTCCATCAATTTTAGCTGCCTCTTCTAATTCTCTTGGTATACCACGCAAAAATTGAACTAACATAAATACAAAATACGTATCACTTGCAAAAAAAGCCGGAATAACTAATGGAAAATAGGATAATGCTGGTTTTAACCATCCTATATCACGAAATAATAAGTATTGTGGTATATTTAACACAACTTGTGGCAAAAACAATGTGGATAATAAAATAGCATAAAATAATTTTTTACCTCTAAATTGGAATCTAGCAAATCCATATGCTGTGATAGTTGCTGAGATTACAGTACCAAGTACTTTTGGTAATACAATTTTATATGTATTTAATAGATATTTTAAAAAGGTATATTCTGTAGAATGCCATCCATCAATATAGGCTTGAATGGAAAACTTCTTAGGAATAAATCCAATGGATGAGAATATTTCATTGTTATTTGCTTTAAAAGAAGCACCAACCATCCATAACATGGGATATATCATAAAGGTGCCTACCGCTATTAATACAAAATACCGTATAAATGTATTTATAAAATATCTTCGCTTTCTAGACATCGCTATTTCCTCCCATCATCGTCTGAATAATATACCCAATATTTCTGACTCATAAAGGATATTATGGTTAACGTCATAACAATAAGGAATAATAGCCATGAAATAGCACTAGCAAATCCCATTTGATAAGTTTTAAAAGCATTTTGATATACTAACATAGATATTAAAGTCGTTGATCCTAAAGGACCACCTTCAGTTATAACAAACGGTGCATTGAATTCTTGGAATGCCTGGCATAATTGGGTTACTAAGTTATAAAAGATAACTGGTGTTATTAAGGGAACGGTAACTTTAATAAATTGTTTTAATTTGCTAGCTCCATCAATTGCTGCTGCTTCATATAAATCAGTTGGAACGCTCTTTAGTGCCGCAAGGAATATTACCATTGGTGAACCAAATTGCCAAACTCTTAAAAGTGATATTACGAGCAAGGAATAGCGGGAATCGCCCAACCAGTTCGGCCCAGTAATTCCAACTACCTTTAAAACTTGATTCACTAACCCATTCGCTTGAAATAAGAACTTCCATAGTACGGCAATTGCTATGGAACCACCTAGAATAGAAGGAATATAATACATCGTTCGAAATAAATTAACACCCTTAATTTTAAAATTCAAAATATATGCAATAAATAAAGCAAATGTCAATTTTAAAGGAACAGTCATAAATGCATATTTAAAAGTTACGATAAATGCTTTACGTATTTTTGCTGTCTCAAAAATATTCTTATAGTTATCCAAACCAATAAAGGAAACTAGATCTTTAAATAAATCATAATCGGTAAAACTATAATACAACGAAGAGGCAAAAGGATATAACTTAAAAATAAGAAAGCCGATTAACCACGGTAATATATAAAAGAAACCTATATTATTTTTTATTGTATATCCGATTCCACGTTTTTTAAGAACAGCTTCTGATATTGTAGTATTTTTTGTACGACCCATTTACAACTCCTCCATTTCTTTCATAAATAATTAGAAAGTAATATATTCCCCTTCATCTTGTTTTACTAATAGATACTCGGCATAAGCCATCATCAATGCTCCTACACCTTTTTGATCATCACTAACAATTGGTTCTGATAAATAATAAGCAACACTTCCATCTCTCGTCTCCCCTGGCCCTAATCCTGCAACAGAGCAAATATCACTAAGAATTAATTGATTTTCCTTTTCAATTAATTTATTCCTTAGAATGGAATCTAATATATTCTCACCGATTTCTTGATATTTTTCTTTCTGTAGCACTTTTAATCTACATCCTTTTAAAATTGCATAAGCAACCATAGCAGAGCCTGAAGTTTCTAAATAATTATTCTCTATGTCAGCTTTATCAATAACTTGATAAAATAATTTGCTTTCTTGGTCTTGATATTGTAATATCCCTTTGATCCCTTCTTTAAATAAAAACTCTAAATTTTTATATAATTCAAATATCTCTTCTGACATTTCGTCCATTGTATCAACGATAGCCATAAGGTACCAACCCATAGCTCGTAACCAGAAATTTTTTGATACTCCTCTTTCTTTATCAGCCCAAGGCTGGATTTTGGATTCGTCATATCCATGATAATAGAGCTTTTTCTCTTTATTATATAAATACAATTTCACATTATTAAATTGATTTAAAATGTCATGATAATTTTTTTTATTGTTAAACTTTGTTTCAAATGCCATATAAAAGGGCTGAGCCATATATAAACCATCTAACCAAATTTGATTGGGGTAAATCTTTTTATGCCAAAAACTATTGCATTTTGTTCTTGGTTGTTCTCTTAATTGATTCATAAGCACATAGGTTGCTTTTTTATATTTTTCATCTAGCGTTTCTTCGTATAGATAAAGCAAAATTTTTCCGGTATTTATACTATCAATATTAAAATGTTCTTTATCATAACGCTTAATAGAACCATCCTTAGTAATATATTGGTCAATATAATTCTTGATAAATTCTATGTAAAAGTTATCCTTCGTAGCTTTATATAATAAGTATGCTCCCCTTAGAACACAACCATCTTCATAATTCCAATCCTGTTTCGCTTTTTTATAATCTTTTAAATAAGAAGTAACGTATCGCTTCAATTTCATACTGTTCTCCATATTTCCATTACCTCCCATACGCTTAAATGTAGGGGTTGCTGCAATTATAATGTAAGTTACTTCTCTTTGCACCAACCCCAAATGAACTAATATGAATTTAACTTTTAGTTTGCTGCATTCACTTCATTTACACAATCGATTAAATATTGTGCTGCTGTAGCTGTATCTGTTTGGTCATAACTTAAGTTTTGGAAGACTTCATAATAATAACCAGTACTATCTTTTAAGGATGAATGTTCGAAATTAGGATCAATATCAAATCCTTTAAAGCCCATTACCAAATTATTAGCGTCATAGGTTAATCCAGTAAGTAATCCCTCTGATACTAAAGTAGCTTCAGCAGCCTTATTTGAAACCGTACCACGCTCCATTCCCATAATTTTAACGCCTTCTGGATCAGAAGTTAAGAATTCAAGTAATAACGCAGCTTCAGCTGGGTGTTTGGAATTAGCACTAACTGCAAATCCCATAGAAATCTTAGTAAATCCACTCTTATTAGGACCTAAATCAGTAGGAAATTGGCCAATTACAAAGCTTTGACCTTCTGATAAAGCACTTTGGAATTTTGCTGCACTACTATCCCATTCATAAATACCAGCATAGTGACCGTCCATCCACTTCGGATTTTTATCCAGTGATGTTGCTCCATCACCTGCAATTGTAGCAAGAGTAGGAGTGACATGTTTATCTTCTAACATGTTTATCCAGTCTAATCCAGCTTTTACTTCTTCCGCTGTATAATTAACTTGTTTATTCACTACCCACTCTTTTCCATATGTTTGATGTAAATAATACATAAGTAATAAAATTCGATCGTATTCACCTAAAGCAATTGGATAATAATCGTCGCCTAAAGCAGTTTTAAATGTTTCTCCAGCTGCGATAATATCTGCAAATGAAGTTGGTATAGAAAGCCCAGCTTTTTTAAATGTTTCTTCATTCCAGTAAAATACTCTACCTGTTGTTCCAATTGGAACTCCTTGAAGTGAACCATTTACTGACATTAGTTTTAGAAGATCATCAGGATAGTTCTGTATGGATATAATATTTGATAATTGATTTAAATCGTAGAATTTATCTCCATTAGGAGAAAATTGTGAAATCCAATTCCAGTTAATCTGAAGTAAATCTGCTTCGGTTCCACCAGCGAGTTGAGTAGCAATATTCTCTTGCCATCCTGTCCACGCACCATATTCTGCTTCTACTTTAATATTCGGATATTTTGCTGTAAAGGCTGCCAGTGCTTTGCTCGTTGCTTCATGTCTTGTATCCCCACCCCACCAAGAAAATCGTAAAGTGATTGGATCTGTAAGATTTGGTTCCGAAGCTGAAGCTGTAGATGCATCGCTAGCTGGCTCTGTTACTTCTGGAGTGCTTGTTTCATCCTTTGAGCTTTGATCACCAGCCGAAACTGTTGGTTCTGCTGTGGTTGGTGTATCTTGATCTTTACTTCCCTTGCAAGCTCCTAATGATAACACCATAACCATAGTCAATAAGATTGATATTGCTTTTTTTGTAAGTCCTTTCATATTGATTCTCCTTTTTCTTAAATATTTATTTCCCTTTTTTGTTGTACAAATTATTATAATTTGTATTTTATCCGTAAAAGTAACTCAGCGTAATGCATTCATTATCCCCCGTTATTTTTAGTAAATATGCAACACGACTTTTGACTTTTTTAGTATATCATCCATTTTTTGGAATGTCAATTTACTATTATTACCATTAATAATCTATTTATTTGTGCATTATGTATATATTTACCATTTTTATAATCAAACGTTTGCATTTTTGTCAAATATTTATCTTATATTATAATAATGTATAGATTCTCAATTCAAAATATATTCAATGTAACAAAATGTAAATATTTATGTAAGCCCTTACATTTATAGTAAAAAAATAACAGATGAAATTTCTTTCATCTGTTAATAAATCCAAAATAAATTATCTTTGTATTTAAAAGCATCTCCGCTTACCAAACTTTAATATGAAACCGGGAAATAAAATTAAGATTTCTTGTTATTGTGTTGATATATAGGTACTATTATTATTATGTTATGTATGTTTGATTATTGAGTTATGTATGCCTTATACTAGAGTTCTATATGTTTTATTATAAAGTTACACCTTGTTTAAAAATAGCTAAGTCATAATATCCAACTACTTCTGATTTTACTTTTTTACCGGAAGCTACTTCTAATACATATTGAAAGAATTCTTCTTTTAGTTCTTCTAATGTCTTTTCTCCTAGTACTTGACCAGCATCAAAATCGACCCAATTATTTTTTTTGGATGCTAAATTGGAATTACTTGATATTTTTACAGTAGGTATTGGTGATGCGAATGGCGTACCCCTACCAGTTGTAAATAGAATTAAATGTGCTCCAGCAGCAGCCAAAGCTGTAGATGCAACCAAATCATTACCAGGGGCACTTAATAAATTAAGACCATTATTCTTAACTATTTCGCCATATTTTAATACATCAACCACAAGGGCAGCTCCCGATTTCTGCGTACATCCTAAAGATTTATCCTCTAAAGTTGATATTCCACCTTTTTTGTTTCCTGGTGACGGATTTTCATATATTGATTGATCATGTTTTTTATAATATTCTTTAAATTCATTGATCATGGTAACTGTTTTATCAAATAAATCTCTATTATGACAACGATTCATTAATATGGTCTCAGCACCAAACATTTCTGGTACCTCTGTTAAAATTGTGGTTCCACCAGTTGATATTAAAAGATCTGAAAAAGCTCCTACTAATGGATTTGCAGTAATACCAGATAACCCATCTGATCCACCACATTTTAACCCCACGATTAATTCATCGGAGCCAATTGGTTCTCTCATCATCGCATATGTATATTCAATTAATTCGTCTAATAATAAAAAACCAGCTTCTAATTCATCTTCTACACTTTGACACTCTAAAAATTTTACTCTGCAATCATTGTATGGACCAATATAATGTTTTAACTCTGCTATATTACAATTTTCACAACCAAGTCCAAGAACTAGTACTCCACTCGCATTGGGATGATTAATTAAATTAGCTAAAATCTGTCTGGTATTCTCTTGGTCATCTCCCATTTGTGAACACCCATAAGGATGCGTATATGCAATGATTCCTTCTATATTTCCCTTAATCCTAGTTTGGGCTTGTTTTTCTAATTCTTTCGCAATGGAATTTACACACCCAACCGTTGGAATAATCCAAATTTCATTACGTATACCAACACTTCCATTCTCTCTCCTAAATCCAAGGAAAAATGATTTATCCTTTTTATTTACTGTGTCACCAACTGGATTGTAATTGTAGTTAATAATATCATTTAATTTTGTACATATGTTATGTATATGAATCCACTGTCCTGGGTTTATATGCTCCGTAGCTAGACCAATTGGATATCCATATTTGATTACATCATCACCCTTAGAGAAATTAGTAAGTGCAAATTTATGCCCAGAAGGTATTGTATCTAATAGTGTTATGCAAAGATTTTCTAGATGTACTTTAGTCCCTTTATCTAAATCTCTTAGAGCAACTGCAACATTATCATTTTTATTTATACGAATAAAATCCTGCATGTTATCCTCCCAACTACTACAATTATCCTTTTTAAATTAATCTTACACACTTATTTTATCTTAACATTTATTTTTGACTTACAAATTTGCTTAGTCTTACACATTTGTTCAGTCTTACAAATTTGCTTAATCTTACAAATTTGTTTAGTCTTACATATTTGTTTAGACTTACAATTTTGTTTAGTCTTACACATTTGTTTAACTTTACACATTTTTTTAATCTTACGCCTGAATTATTAAATAAGAGATCATCGATAAAAATACTTAATTTTGTTTAAATAAATAATTAAAACTATTCTTATTTTTTCTTTTCATTAAGCTCTTTTATGGTTTCACGCATTCCTATGGTGTCAATCTGATTGATATATTGAATCATTTCATCTACCAAACCATGATACCTTGTCATATCTTCACCAAAAAATTCCTGATTACTTAATATAGCAAGAACATAATTCTTCGTTGGTTTTTCGGAATGGTGTGCAAAATATTCAAGTACAGATAAATCATCAATAATCTTATAGGTTTGTTCTCCCCTAACTCCGATTAGTGTATCTTCTTCTATTTTATTACTTCTATAAAAACATAATAATGATGCTAGTGAAAAGGTTAAATTTTTTGGAAGCATTCCAAATTTATCAACATAGGAACGAAAACTTGGTAAACATCTCGTTTTCCATTTTGAAACAGAATTCAAGGAAATCGATAATAAAGCATGCTTGATATAAGGATTCTCGAAGCGCTCAATTACAGAATTTGCAAAGGTTATAAGTTCATTTTGTGGTAAAGTTAACGTAGGTATAATTTCATCAAAAATTGTTTGTTGCATATATTCTTTTATCTCTAAATCTTTCATAACTTCAAGGACATAATCATTTCCCGCAAGATAGGACGCTAAAACAAAGGACGTATGAGCTCCATTTAATATACGTACTTTTCTTTCTCGATATGGTTTTTGATTATTGGTAAATATAACTGGTAACTTTGCCTGATCCAGTGGAAATTCTTTTGATATATCTTTGTCACTCTCAATCACCCATAAGCCAAACAATTCACCAGTTACTAATAATTTATCTTCATATCCAAATTCATTCCAAAGTAGTTGGTCTTCATCTTTTGGGTAACCTGTTACGATACGATCAACTAGAGTGCTACAAAATATACATGCATCGTCTATCCAAGTTAAGAAATTATCGGAAAGATTCCAAAGTATGGCATAATCCCTAATACATCTTTTTAAAGAGCCACCATTATCTTCAATTAATTCACATGGTATTATGATTAATCCTTTTGATTTGTCACCATTGTAATATGTAAATCTATCGTATAATAATTTTGTTAATTTACCTGGATATGTTTTAGGTGGTTTTGCATCAAAAGCATCTGTATCATCAAAAACAATACCTGCTTCTGTTGTATTTGAGACAATGAAGCGTAAACTATCTAAGTTAGCATATTCTGCATATCGTTCATATTCTTCATATGCACCTACCGCATCGGATATACTTGTTATTATGTGATTCATTACTATTGTCTCACCATGATTTATACCTCTAAGCGACACAGTAAACTGACATTCCTGCTGCTTAAATAAATCTAAACTTCCGTATGAAATTGGTTTTACAATTGCTATATTACCATTAAAAAGTCCTTTATTGTTTGTAATGTCAATCATATAATCAACAAAGGCTCGTAAAAAATTTCCTTCTCCAAATTGTAGTACTTTTATGGGTCTGTTCATTGCTTTTGTAAAAGTTTTATCAATTCGTTCCATAGAATGTCCTCCTAAAACTCTCCTTAATATGTTTTGTAAGCGTTTACATTTATTTTAATCGTAATCATATACTATGTCAACTGCATTTTTTGAAGTTAAAAATCATCTTTTCATGTTTGTTTATTTAACTTAGGATAATTAGCCAAATATACATAAATCTAATATTGATAAATTTTAAATCTTATAGTATAATCAAAATTAAATAAATTATTACGAAAATAAAATATGTAAGCTCTTACAACTATGAGGTGAAATATGAATATTTATGATGTATCTGAAAAGGCAGGCGTTTCCATTGCGACCGTATCTCGTGTTATTAATGGCAATTCCAATGTTAGTGAAAAAACAAAACAAAAGGTACTCGCCGTTATGGAAGAAATCGGTTATACGCCTAATATATTTGCAAGAGGTTTGGGTCTTAATACCATGAAAACCATTGGTATTATGTGTGCCGACTCTTCCGATCCATTTTTAGCGAATGCCATATTTTATATTGAACGAGAACTTAGAAAAAATGGTTATGATTCATTTCTATGCTGCACTGGTTATGAATTAAAGAACAAACAAAATTACCTAAATTTATTACTCTCAAAACGAGTTGACGCCATTATATTAGTTGGCTCTCAATTTTTAGAATTTAATAAGATTGATAACCAATACATTGTTGAAGCCGCAAAAGAAATTCCTATAATGCTAATAAATGGTCATATTAATAAGCCGAATATCTTTTGTACACTATGTGATGACTATCAAGCTACCTACGATGTTACCAATCAATTACTTGAACAAGGAAAAAAAGACATCTTATATTTATATACTTCAAAATCCTATAGTGGAATTCAAAAATTAAACGGTTTCAAAGACGCCTTAAAAGAAACTATTCAAACTATCAATGAAGATTATATTAGAGTTTGCCCAAGTAATATTTCTGAAGCAAAAGATTTATTATTAAGAATTTACGATTCCGGGTTACATTTTGATGCAATTCTAGCTGCAGAAGATATTTTAGCGGTAGGAGCGATTAAGTTTGCGAAAGCGAAAAATATTAAAATACCTGACGAGTTGAGTATTATTGGCTATAACAACTCTCTTCTATCCGTCTGCTGTGAACCAGAGTTAACTAGTATTGACAATCATGTAGAAACTTTAAGTGTTACAACCGTCTCGTCACTAATGCGAGTATTAAATGGACAAACAGTTCCAAATAAAACATCTATATCAAGTGATTTAATAAGACGAGATACCAGTAATTTTTAGAAATAATTTTAATATTAACGAAATAGATTTATAAAGGAGAATTTATGATGAAACAATTTATGGACAAAGATTTCTTACTAACTACACCAACTGCTCAAACTCTATACCATGAATACGCAGCTAATATGCCTATTATCGATTATCATTGTCATATCAATCCGAAGGAAATTGCAGAGAATAAGTGTTTTGACAATATAACACAGGTTTGGCTTGGTGGTGACCATTATAAATGGAGATTAATGCGCGCCAACGGAGTGGAGGAAGCTTATATTACAGGTGATGCATCGGATCATGATAAATTCATAAAATGGGCAGCTACATTAGAGAAAGCAATTGGTAATCCCCTTTATCATTGGAGTCATTTGGAATTACAAAGATACTTTGGCTACAATGGGGTATTAAATTCTAAAACTGCAGAAGACGTATGGAATATTTGCAACGAAAAATTACATAGTGCAGACATGAGTGTTCGAAACATCATTAAGCAATCAAATGTAGAAGTGATTTGTACTACAGATGATCCAGTTGACACGTTAGAATGGCACAAAAACATCGCGAAAGACAATACTTTTAACATAACTGTTTTACCAACGTTTCGCCCTGATAAAGCAATGAATATAGAAAAACCAGATTTTTTAGAATACATAAATAAATTAGCTGATGTAAGCAACGTAAATATAAACAGTTTTAAAACCTTATGTGAAGCGTTAAAAAAACGTATGGAATTCTTCCACTCCATTGGTTGTAAGGTATCAGACCATGCATTAGAATACGTTATGTATCAACCAGTAAGTGAAGACGATATTGAACAAATCTTCCAAAAAAGGAAGACTACAGATAAATTAACGCAACTTGAAATCTTACAATTTAAGACTGCGTTCATGCTATATGTAGGTAGTGAGTACAACAAGTTAGGCTGGACTATGCAATTACATTATGGTACAAAACGAGATAACAATACGAAAGCTTTTCAAAAAGTTGGTGCAGATACTGGTTACGACTGTATTAATACCTATGGGTCTTCTGCTGAATTATCAAACTTTTTAAATGCATTAGATTTAGGAGATCAACTACCAAAAACGATTATCTATTCCTTAAACCCAAATGATAATGCTGCTATCGGAACGATTATCGGTTGTTTTCAAAATTCTACAACTGTAGCAAAAATACAACATGGTTCTGCTTGGTGGTTTAATGATAATAAATTGGGAATGATTGATCAAATGACAAATCTTGCTAACCTTGGTTTATTAGCAAATTTCGTAGGTATGCTTACTGATTCCAGAAGTTTTCTATCCTATACCAGACATGAATATTTCAGAAGAATTCTTTGTGATATAATAGGTAAATGGGTTGAAAATGGTGAATATCCATGCGATATCGAACTCTTAGGTTCCATGGTACAAGATATTAGTTATAATAATTGCAAAAATTATTTTCAATTTGATTGAAAATTGTTTAACTTTCCTTATTTCAAATAATTTATTAGAAATTACAAAAAAATTGTATACTTTATCCAAATTTAAGTTATAATATCACTGATAAACTTTAAGGAGGAATTGTTATGAAATCAAAAGTTGATCCAGATCTTTGTATCTCCTGCGAATTATGCACTAATATTTGTTCCGAAGTGTATAGTATGGGTGATGATGGATATGCGCATGCAATTGATGGAGATATACCTGAAGAACAATTAGCTGAAGCTGAAAATGCACGGGATAGCTGTCCTACTAGCGCTATAGATTTATTTTAAATTCAAAAAAAGCTGTTGTTAGATTGATATTCGTTCAAAAACAAAAATTATTCTTACTTTTGTTTCATTGAATCGTATCATTTTACAACAGCTTTTTCTTATTCTTCTATTTATTCAACCATAAAGTTTGAAACACCAACATTCTTGAGTGTTAATATTGGTTTACAAGTAGTACATTTATCTATCGGACAAACCTTTAATACATAACATCCGTTGTAAGGTACTTCAAATTTAAAACATCCATAGCAATTGATTTTTTCACAGTATAATAATGTTTTTACATCATTACATAACTTATAGAGTTTAATTTCCCATCCATGTGATTTACAGCAATAACATCCCCATATACAACCAAATATAACACCTGGTTTTACCAAGCACTCAGGACACGGTTTTTGTTCTGGACATATTGGACATGGCATTTGTACTGGAACTGGTATTGGTATTCCTACATACTCTGTTTCTGCTTCAGGACATCTTGGACATTCTGGACATGGCATTTGTACTGGAACTGGTATTGGTATTCCTACATATTCTGTTTCTGCTTCAGGACATGTTGGACATTCTGGGCATGGTCTCTGTTCTGGACATACTGGACATGTTGGACATTCTGGGCAAGATGGACATTCTGGGCACGGTCTCTGTTCTGGACATTCTGGACATGATACCGGTGCTGGACAAGTCGGGCATTCTGGGCATGGTCTTTGTTCTGGACATTCCGGACATGGTACTGGCGCTGGACATTCTGGTGCTGCTGGACATGGTACTGGCGCTGGACATTCTGGTGCTTCCGGACATGGCATTGGTGCTGGACATTCTGGGCATTCTGGAACTACAGGTACCTCAGGGATTACTTCTGGTAATTCGCCTGGTTGTTCTGGTAACTCGCCACAATTTACTCCACCTACAAATGGATATAAATGAAACTCGAATCCACTGTTAGCATTAACTGAAAAAGATCCAACAGCTGCATTTCCACTAACATGGCCTCCGGTAGAATGACCGTGAAATCTTGCTTGTGGAGCTAATATACTACCCCATATATCAGCAGGTTTTTCCATATGAATATCCGTAGCATCTTCAAATACAAAAAGGGTTCTTGTTGTTCTCCATTGCTCTCCCATAACGCCATATTGTAAATGAGCATTAGCACCAGTTCTTAATTTCACAATAACAAGACTTCTTTCTGGTACTTCAGCACGGATGCCTTTATTAATTAATCCATTTGGTCTAACATCAATTGTGAAAACATTTTGATCTGGGTTATTACCACGAAGTACCCATTCATGTGACTGTTCAATAACTGTTCCATTAGATGGCAGTTCGTCGATACAGGATTTATACGCTCTTATACTATTTCTTGCATTTTGAAAAAACAAAGGAAGATTTGCGCCTATTCTAGAAGCAGGAATATAACGTGGTTTGTCGTAGCTTGGAACTACATAATGATTTCCTTTATCTGTTATAGACCAATACGGACTTCCACCACTTGTTTGGTAAAGGTAATTTAACTCTTCTAATTGATTATTTGATCCATCCTTACCGATTAAGTAGGTGCTTCCATTTGCAGCTCTAAAATTTCCACCTACGACAACATGGCCAGTTACAACCAAAGGTCCTCCCATAGCTACATTTCCGCCAGTAATAAATCTAGCATTATTAGCTGAATAACCAGTATCTGTTAGCCTTGCCCCTCTACCAAAACCTACACTGATTCCTCTAGGGCTCGTAAAATTTCCACCTACTGCCATTGCACCTTCGACATCAATAATATTATCTGCATCACCTAATACTAATAGATTTATCCGGGATGCCACGCCAAAAGGCTGACCTTCAACATCATACCAATTTATATCATCGTAAGGTATTCCTACATTATCTCCGTTCCTGTAGTTAATGTTATCCATATAATCTCCTTGGAAAATACCATGAATCAAGACAAAGGAATAAAGTTTTGTTATGATAAAATATTTTTATCAATTTTACCAATCAATTTTAACTAACAAAAATTTTCTCTTTGTTCTTATTTCATGTATTGATACTATTTATTCTCATTTTTAGTTTATTCATTAGAAACATAAGGGTGCAGGAATTATTACAATTAAATTGCATTGTAATAATTTTTTATATTACATTTTCTATGAAAATATGACACATTGAACAAATGTATTTTATTTGTAATAACATTACCTCATTAAATAATTTCATAAAGTAATATCTATCTCGTTTTATAAATGTTATAATTTTAAACATGATAATATAAAAAACACATCGGACGAAGGAGCACATTCATGAGATTGAAACGATTCATCATTTACCTATCTATCATCTTATTAATATTCTTAGAGCAAGGAATTAAAATAGTAATTAATGCGAATTACTTAAATCAAAAACTACCTATACTACCACCCTACCTTTATTTTGAACCAATGTTTAATCGCAGTTATTCTTGGTTTAATTCTATGTTACAATTAGGTATTAGTAAGTGGATTCATATACTATTTGTAGGAATTTTATTGATATTTATAATACTTTTTTACATTTATATTTTACAGCAGTATGGATTTAATCATTTAATTAATACTATGTTTACTTTTTTAATTTCCGGAGCATTATGTTCTCTTATCGATAAAGTTTTTTGGAATGGTAGCCTTGATTATATATTAATTGAAGGATTTTTTACGTTTGATTTAAAGGATGTATACATTGATATTTTTATCGGTTTGTTAATTTTAAGTTTTGTAACTAAAAACAAGATAATTGAAAAAATGAGTCAAAATAATCATAATACTAAAGATTTCCTAAAGTTTATACTAAGAAAAAATTAAACGAAACGTTCTTTTTTTGTATCAGTTCATAAGTTACATTTATGTTATTCATTAATAATGTTAATTATATTATAGTGAGTTTATCATTGTATCTGGAAACTTACTATAGTATAATAAGCAGTTGAATAACAATTACAGAGTTTACGGAGGTGCTTATGAAACATCTGATTAGTCCCCTTGACTTATCTGTTTCGGAGTTAAAAGAAATACTTGATTTGGCTGGTGAAATTATCAATGAGCCAAAAAAATACGCTAATAGTTGCAATGGCAAAAAATTAGCGACTTTATTCTATGAACCAAGTACAAGAACCAGATTAAGTTTTGAAGCTGCCATGTTAAATCTTGGCGGTAGTGTTTTAGGTTTTTCATCAGCTGATTCCAGTTCCGCGGCAAAAGGCGAAAGTGTTGCTGATACCATTCGTGTTATTTCTAGTTATGCTGATATCTGTGCTATGCGTCATCCAAAAGAAGGCGCACCATTAGTTGCTTCTACGTATTCTTCTATTCCAGTAATCAATGCCGGAGACGGTGGTCACAATCATCCCACTCAAACACTTACAGATTTATTAACAATTAGGACTTTAAAAGGTAGATTAAATAATCTTACCGTTGGTTTTTGTGGAGATTTGAAGTTTGGCCGAACAGTCCACTCATTGATTAATGCAATGGTACGATACGAGAACATTAATTTTGTTTTGATTTCGCCAGATGAATTAAAGATACCAACTTATTTACGAGAAGAAGTTTTGGACGCTAATCAAATTCCTTTCAAAGAAGTAAAAGTATTAGAAGATGTTATGCCAGAACTTGATTTATTGTATATGACTAGAGTACAAAAAGAACGATTCTTTAACGAAGAAGATTATATAAGATTAAAGGATTCTTTTATACTTGATTCCAAAAAGATGGAATATGCAAAATCTGATATGTTAGTACTTCATCCGCTTCCAAGGGTAAATGAAATATCTACTGAAGTTGATGATGACCCAAGGGCAGTTTATTTTAAACAAGCTGAATATGGTGTATATGTTAGAATGGCACTTATCATGAAGTTACTGGAGGTAAAGGCATGCTAAACATTGGTGGTTTAAATCAAGGTATCGTTATTGATCATATTGAAGCTGGCGGAGCCATGAAGATATACTCTTATCTTAACTTAGAGAAATTAGATTGTAGTGTTGCAATTATAAAAAATGCAAAAAGTAATAAGATGGGCAAGAAAGATATTATTAAAATAGAAGGCTCTTTGGAGATTAATCTTGATATCTTAGGCGTGTTAGACCGAAATATTACAATTAATATTATTGAAAATGGTACGATTCAGGAGAAACGCAATCTTAGTCTTCCAGAAAAAGTAACAAACATAATAAAATGTAAAAATCCTAGGTGTATTACATCCATCGAACGGGAATTACCACATAGCTACCTTCCATTCTATCTCTTACTACGCTCCAATCTATGTTATTCATAAATGCATTAATATACTCATCTTTATGATCTGCATATTGTAAAAAGTACGCATGTTCATACATGTCGATTACTAAAATTGGTACAGATAATGCAATGTTACCATAGTCATGGGCATCAAGACTTATGTTTCTTAACATATCAGAACGTGGATCATAACAGAATACAACCCATCCCCTACTTGCTTTTGCAGTAGCAACGAAATGTGCTTGCCAATTCTCAAAGCTTCCAAAATCACGTTCAATACAACCTAGAACATCATTATCTGGTTCGTTATTATCTGAACCGATATTTTCAAAGTAGTATTCATGAAGAATTACACCATTTAACGCATAGGTTTCCCCACGTTTTATACCTCGAAATTCACTATAAGTTGCATTTGCTTCTTCTAGATCTCCTCCACGTGCTAGTAATCCATCAATTTCATTCATTTTATTAATGTATCCCTCGTACAATCTCATATGTGCATTAAATTGTTCTTCATTGATTACAGTAACATCATCGGAGTACTCAAATTCTAATTTCATAAACTCCATAAATAACCTCCAGGTTTCTTTAGGTAATCTCTTCTATATGTATACGAATCATAACGAATGATTATTAATAATCTTTTATATTTATATAGAAAACAAATTAAAACCCTGATTTATTCAGATATGATACCTTATCATCCTAAAAATATTGATTAATAATGATTTGACCAATAAAAAATATATAGATATATACTTTTTATATCTAACTTTATATGTAAAAAAATTAACATAAAAAATTAGCAGAGTAAAATACTCTGCTAATTCTTTATAATTATTAAAATAAACCAGTAATCACTCCGTCATCATTTACATCGATTCCTTCTGCAGCTGGTTTTTTTGGTAAACCAGGCATAGTCATAACTGTTCCTGTTATCGCTACAACAAAACCTGCGCCAGCAGATAGATAGATTTCGCGAATGTGGATATTAAATCCTGTCGGTCTTCCTAATTTTGTTGCATCATCGGATAATGAATATTGATTTTTTGCCATACAAACTGGAACTTCTTTGTATCCTAATTCTTCTATTTTCTCGATTGCTTTTTCAGCAGCAGAATCGTAAGTAATACTAGCTGCTCCGTAAATCTCTTTTGCAATCGTTTCTATCTTTTCTTTAATTGATAATTTGATATCATATAAAGGCTTAAAGTTACTTGTCTTTGTTTCTAATACATTAACAACTTTAGCTGCTAAATCAAGTCCACCTTCTCCACCTTTTTCCCAAACTTCAGATAATGAGAATTCACATTCTCTACTTACGCAGAAATCTTTTACATATTCTAATTCTGCATCGGTATCTGTCATAAAGCGATTTAAGGTAACAATAACAGGCACACCATATTTTTGAAGATTTTCTATATGCTTTTCAAGATTTACAATGCCAAGTTTTAACGCTTCAAGATTTTCAGTTCCTAAATCTTTCTTGTCTACACCACCGTTATATTTTAAAGCCCTGATGGTAGCCACTAAAACAACGGCATCAGGTGTTAAACCTGCTGTTCTGCATTTAATATCAAAGAACTTTTCAGCTCCTAAATCTGCTCCAAATCCAGCTTCAGTCACAACAATATCCGCTAATTTGAGAGCAGTTTTTGTTGCTCTTACACTATTACAACCATGGGCAATATTTGCAAATGGTCCACCATGTATGATAGCAGGTGTATTCTCTAAGGTTTGAATCATATTAGGTTTTAACGCATCTTTTAATAATGCTGCCATGGAACCTACTGCATTCAAATCTTTTGCAGTTACTGGTTTGCCATCATAGGAATAAGCAACGATTATATTTCCTAAACGCTTCTTTAGGTCTTTCATATCGGTAGCTAAGCAAAAGATAGCCATAATTTCAGAAGCCACTGTGATGATAAAATGATCTTCTCTCACAACACCATCGGTTTTGCGTCCTAAGCCAACAACGATATTACGTAATACACGGTCATTCATATCCAAACAACGTTTCCATACGATTTGGTTCGGATCGATATTTAAGTTGTTACCTTGTTGAATATGATTATCTAATAAAGCTGCTAATAAATTATTCGCTGAAGTAATCGCATGAAAATCTCCAGTAAAATGAAGATTTAAATCTTCCATCGGTACAACTTGTGCATATCCGCCACCAGCTGCACCACCCTTGATACCAAAACATGGTCCTAAAGAAGGCTCTCTTAATGCAATCACTGCCTTTTTATTTAATAATCCCAATGCTTGCCCAAGTCCTACTGTTGTAGTCGTTTTTCCTTCCCCTGCTGGTGTTGGATTAATAGCTGTAACCAATACCAATTTACCATCCGGATTATCCTCTACCTTATCCCATAATTCATCCGAGAATTTTGCTTTGTATTTACCATAAAAATCTAAATCCTCTTCTGATATATTTAACTTAGCAGCAACATCCTTAATATGCTGCATCTTAGCTTCCTGTGCAATTTGAATATCGGTTTTCATAGGTATAATCCTCC
>JARBTX010000054.1 GCA_029239975.1 Anaerocolumna sp. | reverse complement strand
CCTTGGATCATAAAATAAGCATTTTCTACATATTGAAGTAAATTTTTTCTGAACACGAAACCTCACTAAATTTAGTGGGGTTTTTATTTTAAAAAAACGTGCATACTAAGTGAAACTCAATTATGAAAGGAAGTGATGCCTGTGCCTACTACTGATAAAGCAGCCAATAGATTGATAAATGAAAAATCGCCTTATCTACTTCAGCACACTTATAATCCAGTTGATTGGTTCCCTTGGTGTGATGAAGCTTTTGCAAAAGCAAAAGCCGAAGATAAGCCAATATTTCTTTCTATTGGCTACTCCTGAATGGGTGCTGTACGACCACTTGTCATTGGTGTCATGTAATGTCGGCTGAATCATTTGAAGATGATGACGTTGCCAAATATCTTAACGAATATTTTGTGTCCATAAAAGTTGATAAAGAGGAACGACCAGATGTAGATAGTATTTACATGGCAGTATGTCAAAATTTAACCGGAAGTGGTGGATGGCCACTTACAATTTTTATGTTACCTGATCAAAAACCGTTCTTTGCAGGAACGTATTTCCCTAAGAAATCAAAATATAATATGCCTGGTTTTCTAGATCTTATAGAAGCAATCCATGACAAATGGGAAAACAGTAGAAATGATCTAGTAGAGTCTAGTGAAACAATTATGAATTCGCTAAAAGTTGAATATAATACCAAAATTAAAGATTTTAGTGTAACGAAAGAGTTAACTGAGAAAGCGACAAAGCATTTAAGTCATTATTTTGATAAAGAATATGGTGGTTTCGGTAGAGCACCTAAATTCCCAACACCACATAATCTTTTGTATCTTTTAAGGGATGCATATTATGAAGGCAATAAAGATTCATTAAAAATAGTCATGAAAACCTTAGATTCTATGTATTGTGGTGGAATTTTCGACCACATTGGTTATGGATTTTCTAGATATTCTACAGATAATAAATGGCTAGTACCACATTTTGAAAAAATGCTATATGATAATGCCTTACTTATTATTGCTTACTTAGAAACCTATCAAATAACTAGGAAAAGTCATTTTAAACAAATTGCAGAGATGACAATGGATTATGTGGTAAGAGAATTAACAGATGAAAATGGTGGTTTTTATTGTGCTGAGGATGCAGATAGTGAGGGTACTGAAGGTAAATATTATGTGTTTACACCGGATGAAATTCTTACGTTATTAGGCGATAAGGAGGGAACGTTTTTTAATGTATATTATGGTATAACACAAAGAGGTAATTTTGAAGGTTTTAATATACCAAATAGAATACACATGAAAAATCAATCGCTTGATGATAATGATTTAGAGAGTGACCGTATAAAACCTTTAAGAAAAATGGTATTTGATTATCGTACAAATAGAACAGTACTTCATAAAGATGATAAAATATTAACTTCTTGGAATTCGTTAATGATTGTAGCATTTGCAAAAGCTTATCAGATACTTGGTGAATTAAAGTACCTAAACACTGCAATAAAGGCAAATAAGTTTATACAGGATAAGTTATGCCATAACAATCGTTTATATGTGCATTATAGAGACGGAAAATCAATTGGTAATGGACACATAGATGATTATTCCTTTTATATATGGGCATTAATTTCACTATATGAAGCTACTTTTGAATGCAAGTATTTAGAACTTGCATTAAAATACACCGACATATTAATCGATCAATTTTATGATAAAGTGAATGGTGGTTTCTTCTTATATGCAAAAGATGCAGAAAAATTGATTCATCGTCCAAAAGAAATATATGACGGTGCTATTCCATCAGGTAATTCTGTTGCAGCTTTTATTTTGTTAAAATTATCTAGTTATACTGGTAATGTTTTCTTAAGTCAAATTGCTGATGAACAAATTAAATTCATAGTGAGTCAAATTTCAGAATATCCAAGTAGTCATAGTTTTGCTTTGATGGCGGTGCAACTTCTTCTTAATCCGACAAAAGAATTGATAAGTATTACACAGAATGATGATAAGGAGTTAAAAAAGTTTTTATCAGACAATTTTATACCGAACATTACTGTGTTAATAAAATCAAACGAAAATAAAGAGCAATTAGAAAGTATAGCAAAATTTACAGAGAATTATAAAGCCAAAGAAAATAAAACTACCTATTATTTATGTGAGAATCATGCCTGTATGTCACCTGTAACTGATCTGAAAAAGTTGGAAGCTTTTATAATAAAAAATAATTAATGGGAAATAATATAAATGGTTGTAGAGTTAAGAGATATGACTTCACCCTGATTGTTGTGAAGAGTACTTTTAACACTGCAACCTTTTATCTATATTTACCTTTACAGCTAATCAAGAAAAAGAACATGCCGATACTTACAAGCATTTTAGTGATAAGACAAACGAAGAGGGATTTACAAAAATAGCATCTTCCTTTAAAATGATTGGTGAAATTGAAAAAAGTCACGGAGACCATTTGGTAGGTTTGCTGAATTACTTGAAAATAATGAATTATTTGTTTCAGAAGTAACAACTGGATGGATGTGTTTAAATTGTGGTCATATCACTACTAGCAAAGAAGCACCAACAGTTTGCCCAGTATGTGACCATAATCAAGGCTATTTTATTAGATTGGAATTAGCGCCTCATCAGAATTAGTTAAGTAATCCAAATTTACGTAAGTTGTGTGTTATATATGTATATACGTAATTCTTAACGTTTTAAATTGGCTGTATGAAATTATAAGTGGGGGATATTAATGAAATTACAAAGATCATTTTATCAAAAGAATGCTATTGAAGTAGCAAAAGAGTTACTGGGAAAAGTTATTGTACACGAGTCAAGTGAAGGTATTACGAAAGGAAAAATAGTAGAAGTGGAAGCTTATATGGGTCCGATGGATGCAGCAGCGCATTCTTATAAAGTAAAATCCACCAGGACTAATGTGCAATATGGTGAAGGTGGGTATGCATATGTTTATCTTATCTACGGAATGTATTACTGCATGAATATCGTTGCGAATACTCCCGATGTTCCTGAAGTTGTATTATTAAGGGCATTAGAGCCAGTTGAAGGTATTGATTTGATGAAACAAAGAAGAAAAACCGATAAAATGAGCAATCTCTGTAGTGGCCCAGGTAAATTGTGTCAGGCACTGGGTATTGATAAAACTAACTATGGGATGGATTTGTGCGGAGATGAATTATATCTAGAGTACCCAAAAGAAAAAGAAGATATAGAAATTGAAGCTTCAAAGCGAATTAATATAGATTACGCAGGAGAGGCAAAAGATTATTTGTGGAGATTTACGATAAAGGGAAATAAATTTTTATCTGTAAAAACGAAGCAATTAGAATAGATAATCAGTATTGGTTTTTAATCACTGTATAATCACATGAATACTGTGTTTGGATAATAAAATAAAAAATTAACATAGATAAGTAAAAATATAAATAGAGTGCTATTGTAAATAATTAGAAAATAATTCTAATGTAATATTTAACAATAGCATTTTGTCTTTTATTTTTACGTATAAATAAATTTAAGTTTTGAGTTTAGTTCCAATATAAACCAGCATATTTTTTTATAAAAGTTGAGAAAAACTATAGACTAATTTGTTGTTTTATGAGAAAATAGGTGCGAGTGCGATGTTAAAAAAATAACATGCCGCTATGTATTTATTTTTATGTAGATTGAAAGGAGTATCAACATGATTTATTCACATGAAGTAGAAATGATGTGTCCAGTTGCGCAAGGCGTAAACCATGGAGCAGCACCTATCCCAGAAGAAGCAAAATGGGTTCAAGCAAAAGAAGTAAAAGATATTTCCGGTTTAACACACGGTGTTGGCTGGTGTGCACCACAACAAGGTGCTTGTAAATTAACTCTTAACGTAAAAGATGGTATCATCCAAGAAGCATTAGTAGAGACTATCGGATGTTCAGGTATGACTCACTCCGCAGCTATGGCAGCTGAAATTCTTCCAGGAAGAACAGTTTTAGAAGCACTTAATACAGACTTAGTTTGTGATGCTATCAATACTGCAATGAGAGAATTATTCTTACAAATCGCTTACGGTAGAACTCAAAGTGCTTTCTCCGAAGGTGGTCTTCCAATTGGAGCTGGTCTTGAAGACTTAGGAAAAGGTCTTAGAAGCCAGGTTGGTACTATGTACGGTACATTAAAGAAAGGTCCTCGTTATCTTGAAATGGCTGAAGGTTATGTAACTGGAATCGCGCTTGATGAAGAAGATCAAATCATCGGTTATCAATTCGTTAACTTAGGAAAAATGACTGATCTCATCAAAAAAGGTGATGACCCAACTACAGCTTATGAAAAATCTAAGGGACAATATGGTCGTGTAGCAGATGCTGTTAAGATCATTGACCCTAGACACGAATAATAGAGGAGGATACATAAAATGGCTTTATTTGAATCATATGAAAGAAGAATAGAAAAAATTAATGCTGTATTAAATGCATATGGCATTGCTAATATTGAAGAAGCAGAAAAGATTACAAAAGATGCTGGTCTTGATGTTTATAATCAAGTTAAAAATATCCAACCTATTTGTTTTGAAAATGCCTGTTGGTCTTATATTGTTGGTGCAGCAATTGCAATCAAAAAGAACTGTAGAAAAGCTGCTGATGCTGCAGCTGCTATCGGTGAAGGCTTACAATCATTCTGTATTCCAGGATCTGTTGCTGACCAAAGAAAAGTTGGTTTAGGACATGGTAACTTAGGAAAGATGTTATTAGAAGAAGAAACAAAATGTTTCGCATTCTTAGCAGGTCACGAATCTTTTGCTGCAGCTGAAGGTGCTATCGGTATCGCTCTTTCTGCTAACAAAGTAAGAAAAGAGCCATTAAGAGTAATCTTAAATGGTTTAGGAAAAGATGCTGCACAAATCATCTCCAGAATCAATGGATTTACATTCGTTGAAACTCAAATGGATTACTATACTGGTGAAGTAAAAGAAGTATATAGAAAATCCTACTCCACAGGAGATAGGGCAAACGTTAACTGCTACGGCGCTAACGACGTAACAGAAGGTGTTGCTATCATGCATAAAGAAGGTGTTGACGTTTCCATCACTGGTAATTCAACTAACCCTACAAGATTCCAACATCCAGTAGCTGGTACATACAAAAAAGAATGTCTTGAACAAGGCAAGAAGTATTTCTCCGTAGCATCTGGTGGTGGTACTGGTAGAACTCTTCACCCAGATAACATGGCAGCAGGCCCAGCTTCTTATGGTATGACTGACACTATGGGTAGAATGCACTCTGACGCTCAATTCGCTGGTTCTTCATCCGTTCCTGCTCACGTAGAAATGATGGGACTTATCGGTATGGGTAACAACCCTATGGTTGGTGCTACAGTAGCAGTAGCAGTAGCAATTCAGCAAGCAGCTGATGCAAATCGTTTCTAAGAAACGACTTATAAATTCTAAGGATTTTAAAGATTTATAAAATATAAATTACATGTATTAATCATATAAAACATGTCCACTGTCCACCGTTTATCCACGCAGGATTAACTGTGGACAGTTTTTTATGCACTCAAATATGTTCTACACTGTAAGTCTAATCAAGGAATTATGATATTCGTAAGGAACAGGTAAGGAACAAGTAAGGAACAGGCAAGGAACATGTATGGATTGGTGCTAATGCTATTATATTAAAAGGTGTTAGAATAGGAAAAGGAAGTATCATAGGTGCAGGATCAATTATTACAAAAAACATTCCGCCTTACTCCATTTATACAGGGGTTCCATCATCTATACTAAGACAAAGATGGAGTGATGAAACTGTGCAAGAACATGAAAAAATTCTTATGGAAAGAAATCTACTATAAATTATTTTGGTTTACTATAATATCAAGGTGTTAGAAATATGAAAAAGGTTGAAATAAAGTAAGAATAATGTTTCTGAACTAGTGACTAAAGTGATTTTTGATGTTGTACTTTATGTGTTAAAAGAAATTTTAATATGATTCTAATTTGATTACTATGTTAAATTATGTTATATTATACAAAACAAAAGAGGAGGAGTAATAAATTGAAAAAAAGCTTTTTATTATTAGTATTAACTTTGTCTGTAGTATTAGTAGGATGTTCAACGAATTCATCTGATAGTCAACAATCAGATATAGAAAAGTTAGAGCAAAAAATAGCTACGCTTGAAAAAGAGAATGGTGAATTAAAAGCGAAGTTAGATGAATTAGCAGTAGAAGATGTACAAGAAGATAGTAATGTGGATAGTGAAAATAAGGAAGAGGAAAAAGTAGAGGAAACCATTAGCGCTATTCAAATCGGAGATGTCATTACAACAGATACTGCAGAAATCACCATTAAAAATATTGAATTCAGTTATGATGTATTACCGGATGACACTAGCAATTTTTATACACACTATCCAGCCAACACAGGAAATGTATATATACATATAGATACTGATGTGAAAAATATACAAAAGCAAAATTTAGGTGTTGAAGAAATAATGGATGTCGTGGCAAATTATAATGATGGCTATACATATAATGGTAGTCCTATTCCAGAAGATTCAACAACAGGGTTTACATATGCAAACATTACTTCTATTAAACCTTTGGAATCTTTAGGAGTTAGATTTTTAATTGAATGTCCACAAGAAGTAGAAGAAAGTGATAATTCACTGAATCTGACTTTTCAGGTAAATGATAAAGAGTATTCATATAAAATGCGTTAATTGATTACACGACTATAATTCTATTTTTGAATTTATAGTGGTGAGTTTGCGTAAATATATTAATGAAAAGAATCAAATTATATCTTACATGATAATGATTGATATGTCTTTTACACTTACATGCTATATATTAAAAAGGAGAAGAAACATGATAAAAGTAGTTGCTAAGAATAAAATTATGGATGATAAAATTGATGTTGTATTAAAGTTATATGAAAAGCTTGTAACTGAAACGAGAAAAGAAGATGGATGTATAAAATATGAGTTATTTCAGGATGTAAATGACTTGACTGTTTTAACAATGATTGAGGAATGGGAAGAAAAAATAAAACTCGATGCACATATGAAAACAGAACATTTCACAAGTATTGTACCTATGGTAGGAGAGTTTGTAATTGGAAGTGAGTTAAATATCTATAACAAAGTACTTTAGATAATAGAATACTATTTATGGCTTACTCTTACAAAGGTGGAATGACTTGATTTAAAACTCATATAAATCAGAAAAATATTATAAGAGATCAAGAAGTAACCTGAATTAGATTCTAATGAGAAAGGGAGCATCGCTCAATTACTTAATCAGTAATTTTGCGACGCTCCCTTAATTTGGTGTATACACAAATTTAGGCTATCTTAAGTATTTTGTAAGATAAATTAAGGAGTAATGGCATTCAATCAGAATAAATCAATTCATCAATTAACAATCTTTATAATCATCACATTTTTTACAGATATCTTTATCTGATACTTTTTCACAATCAACGGATGGAGCACCGACAACTGTTCTAGCACCAAATATTACTGGAACTTCAACGCAGATACGTTGGCTAATTGTAAAATTACAAGTACCATTAGGACGACCACAGCAGGTGTCTTTACCAGGCATAATAACTGGATCACCACAACATGTGGTTTTAGGTTTACCAGCTTCAGCAAAAGGTACTACTGTAACAGGAACACATACCGTTGCCTGTTGAAATGCTTTAGCAGGGCAAGTTTTATCATAATGAGCCTCTTCCATCTCTTGTAATGTAACATTGGTTAAATTATCTGACATATATAATGTCCTCCTTTTTTTATTTGTTACAGTATATATTATGCAAATTCGACTAAAAAGGTGATAAATCGACAAACTAAAAAATCGATATGATAGGTTTAGGCTAATATTTCTGGATATGTAAATAATAGGGTTTTATAGTAATAAAATATATTTGTGATTTTATTCATAAATTGAAGTCAGATATAATATTAATTCATATAATATAGTAATGAATTGAACATAAATTGAAAGGTATTATCTATGCTTTCACGGAGTGATTTTGTAAGTCAATCTTTAGAATTACACTTGTTTTTTGCACGTATTATGAAGGAACATTCATTTTTTCTTGAAACATCATTTACACCAAGAGATCATGAATATCAGGAACAAGCAGATGAATTTCGTTTAGAGTTTGATAAGTTGTTAGCAGAAGTAGTTTCTTTATCCTGTGGAGTAGTTAATCCATTAGTACTTGCATCTGGTGAAGTAGTTACACCGTATACGTTAAAAGCTGAAATGGCTTCATCTTATTATACAGGAGTAACATTAGCTACAGAAATTACACAATCAGAAGAAGAACTGTCAGGTGGAAATTCCCCTATTGAGCTAATGCTGGAAAGAAGAGTATTCGCGGTAAATGAAAGAGCAATGCATTTAATTAGTGGATTAATTCAATTTAAGCAAACTATTTTATCAAATGTTTTAACATGTAAAATGTTTACTCTTAATTATCCATTGCTTATAGATCATATCATGCGTGAAGCTAAATTATATTTACAATTAATAAGAAGACTACAAAAAAGAGATATAGTTAATCTTGAAAGAGAAGCTTTAGAACAAGAGGTTTTCTGGAATACAATTATGGCTGAACATGCTATGTTTATACGTGGATTACTTGACCCAACAGAAAATGAATTGATTGAAACAGCAAATAACTTTGGTAATGATTTTATTGAGTTAAGAGATGAAGCATTGGCTGCCATGGATTATACTCTACCACTTAAAAAAGTGACAGAAGATAGTCTAAAGGCTACAAAAGAAATTCGTGATTTTAAAGAACAGGGTACAAAAGGATTGCTAGATTGCCAGATTAGATCTATAATAATTCCTTTATTAGCTGACCATACTTTACGTGAAGCAAATCATTTCCTAAGACTTTTAAAAATTTTTAATCGCTAACAAATGGCCTGTTGTATTAACTATACAACAGGCTTTTTTTATTATATGGGATAGTTAATGTTTAATTTGTTGATAAAAAGCATATTAAATAAGCTATAGACTGCAAGACTGAATAAATGACAATTTAAATATCTTGTTTTGTAGCTTGAGATAATAAAATAACCAATTATTTGTAATTTTGAATAATTAAAAAAAAGAGTGGATTTATATACATTTTAATTATATAATATAGAAAACATGGCGATTTAATTAGTTAATAATTTACCATGTTAACGTAAAAAATGGGAGGACAAAAAATGAATGCATTACAAATATTTATTACAATGGCTTGTTATATGACGTTGGTAATTGGAATTGGTTTGTTTTTTGCTAAGAGAGCAAATGAGAATTCTGAAAATTATTTTATAGGTGGTAGATCGCTAGGTCCGTGGGTAGCAGCTATGAGCGCAGAAGCTTCTGACATGAGTGGTTGGTTATTAATGGGTCTTCCGGGAGTTGCATATTGGTTTGGTATAAGTGATGCTGCTTGGACAGCAATTGGATTATTAGCAGGAACATACATTAACTGGTTAATAGTGGCGAAACGTTTACATGGTTACTCAATTATATCTGGCAATTCAATTACAATACCTGATTTTTTAAGTAACCGATATAAAGAAAAGAATAAAGTAATTATGACTATTGCAGCTTTATTTATATTAGTATTTTTTACAGTATACGCTGCAAGTTGTTTTGTTACCGTAGGTAAATTATTTAGTACCTTATTTGGGTTTTCTTATCACTCCATGATGATAGCAGGAGTAGTATTTGTAGTTATTTATACATTTTTAGGTGGCTTTCTAGCTGAGAGTGTATCTGATTTTATGCAAGGAGTCGTTATGATATTTGCACTTATTACAATATTAGGTACATCCATAGCTTTTGCTGGTGGTCCAGCTGCGGTTATTGAGAATATTAAAGATATACCAGGATTTTTATCATTTTTTGGAATAGCAAACCCAGATACGGTGGATGGGGTGCAAAAGATATCAGAAACGGGAGCGCCTGTGTTTAAAGAAGCAAGTAAATATGGGTTTTTAACAATAATATCAACGCTTTCTTGGGGACTTGGTTACTTTGGTGTACCACAAGTGCTATTAAGATTTATGGCAATACGTAAGCATTCTGAGCTTAATAAATCAAGAAGAATTGCAACTATTTGGTGCGCAATTTCTTTATTTGCAGCTGTACTTGTAGGATTAATTGGTAGAGCAACATTCCCAGCAGATTTATTAACAAAAAGCGATGCTGAAAGTATATTTATAACTCTGTCAACAAATCTACTGCCACCAATTTTAGCTGGACTAGTAATGGCAGGAATACTAGCAGCAACAATTAGTTCATCAGATTCTTACCTATTAATAGCAGCATCTGCAGTTTCAAAAAATATTTTTCAAGGTATCTTAAAAAAAGATGCAACAGATAAACAGGTTATGAATGTATCAAGGATTATTCTTGTTTTAATAGCTGTTGTAGGTGCAATTATCGCCTTAGATAAAAATAGTATTATATTTAAAATCGTATCCTTTGCTTGGGCAGGATTTGGAGCAACCTTTGGACCTATTATGTTATTCTCATTATTCTGGAAGAGAACAACTAGAGAAGGTGCAATTGCTGGTATGTTAACGGGTGGAATTATGGTTTTTGTTTGGAATCAATTAATAAAACCTATAGGTGGTGTATTTGGAATTTATGAATTATTGCCTGCATTTTTAATCTCTTCACTTGTAATAATAATCGTATCATTATTAACAAAAGAACCATCGGATGAGATTGCTAAAGAGTTTGAGATGGCAAAGATTTACCAAGACTAAGGTTATATCAGAAATGCAATATAAGTTTATAATATCATAGAGTTTGGATAGTTTTATAAATTAAGTCTATAGAGTTTTCATTTAAAATAGGAATCGTACTGTTAGTTATATTATGATTTTTTTGAATGAAAACCTTATAGACTTATTTTATTTATACAAAACTTATAAAAAGAGTAGCAAGCGCAACCGTTTGCGCATAAAATGAAGAAAAACGTAAAAAAAACATGAATAAGTTATGAAAAATTAACAAATAATATAACAATAAAATAATAATTATATACATTGACAACATAAATAATAAATGCTATTCTATATATGAACAACCGATTGCGCAATGTTAAAGGAGTATTTTCATGGAAGATAGCAACAAACAATATGCAGCAAGGAATATTACTATTGGTGATATTGCCGAGGAATTAGGTCTTTCTAAAACAACTGTTTCCAGGGCAATTTCAGGTAAAGGAAGAATTAGTGCATCAACTAAGTTAAAAGTGCAAGAATATATAAGGGAACATAATTATAAACCAAATGTAATTGCAAAAGGGCTAGCCCAGTCAAAAACTTTTAATATTGGTGTTATTCTACCAGCAGATGCGAATCTTACTGAGATACCCTTTTTTCAAAGTTGTTTGATGGGCATATGTGAAGAAGCAGCAAATCTTGATTATGATGTTGTAGTAACAACAGTAAAAGAAGATGATTTAACACTTTTAAAACGACTTATTAGTAATCAAAAAGTAGATGGTATTATATTAACCAGATCTTTAGTGAATGATGCTCCTGCAAGGTATTTAAAAGAAGTCGGGATACCATTTGTAATGATTGGTTCAAGTGAAGATGAGAGCATCGTACAAATCGATAGTAATCATATTGCAGGGTGCTGTGAATTAACATCAATTTTATTAATGTCAGGATGCAAATCTCTAGCCTTCTTAGCAGGAAATCAAAATCATATCGTAAATCGCAATCGATACGAAGGCTTTCTAAAAGCATTTACGGATATGAAAGTTGGTATGGATGAAAGTATGATTTTTATGGACATGAATAACAAGATGTTAATTGATCGGGCTATCAATACCATTATGGAAAGACATATTAGTTGTATTGTTTGTTCGGATGATTTGATTTGTTCTAGAGTATTAGCAAAACTGGATGAAGAAAATTATACCATTCCGAATACAATAAAAGTTGCTTCTTTTTACAATAGTGCTCATTTAGAAAGCCACAATCCGCCAATAACAGCATTAAGTATTGATGTAAAAGATTTGGGAGTTACAGCAGCAAAAAGGTTAATTGAGATGATTTCTGGGGAACAAATCATTCCAAAAACTTGGGTTAATTATGAAATTGTTCTAAAGAAATCAACGAAGTAAAATGTCAATTGAATTCTTCTAAGAATTCAATTCGTTTAGGAGGAGAAATTATGAAGAAAAAAATGTTAAGTTTAGTGCTAGCAGTTGCATTAGTTGGTACTATGGTAGCAGGGTGTGGTAAAAAAGATAATGGAACAACACAAAACCCAACACCTACAGAAGCAACAACAGATGGTAATACTTCAGGTAACGATGATGGAACAGCATCAACTGAACCTGTAACTTTAAAGGTTTGGGAATCAACAAGTGGACCAGATGAGTTTATAAAGCAAGCCGGTGAAGCTTTTACTAAGGTTCATCCAAATATCACAATTGAATATGTTAATGTTGAATTAGGTGATTCAGCAACTCAAATTGCACTTGATGGACCTGCTGGTGTTGGACCTGACTTATTTGCAGCACCACATGATAAATTAGGTGAATTAGTATCTGGCGGACATGTATTAGAAACAGAGAATGCAGATACAATTAAAGCTAACGTATTAGGAGCAACAAGTACGGCGTTAACTTATGATGGCAAAATGTATGGTTATCCAGTTTCTGCAGAAACTTACGCATTATTTTATAACAAAGCGTTAATTTCTGAAGATAAAGTTCCAAAAACTTGGGATGAACTTATGACATTTGCAAAAGATTTTAATGCATCCAATTCCGGTAAATATGGTTTTATGATGGATGTTGGTAATGGCTATTATACAATTATTTTCACAACTAGCGATAACAATCGTTTATTTGGACCTACTGGTACTGATACAACGAATACAAATATAAATTCAGAAGCATCAATCAAAGGTATGGAATTTTTCCAAAGTCTAAGAACAATCTTAGATGTTCCGTCAGCTGACTTAACTACATCAATTTGTGATGCAGCATTTGGTAGTGGTAACGTAGCATTATATATTACAGGTTTATGGAATGTAGCTAATTTTGAAGGTCAAGGAGTTGAATTTGGTGTAGCTCCACTTCCAAGCTTACCAGGTAATGATACACCAGTTGCTTCCTTCTCAGGTACAAGAGCAATGTTCGTTTCCGCTTATTCTGACCATCCAACAGAAGCTGCTTTATTTGCAGAATTCTTATTAAGTGAAGAAATGCAACAATTACGTTTTGGTTTAACAGGTTCCCTTCCATCAATCAACACAACTGTTGATAGCCCTTATATTGAAGGTTTCTTAAAACAATTAGATTATGCATTCCCTATGCCTTCTATTCCACAGATGAGTGCTTTCTGGGATGCCATGAATTCAGCAAGTGCTAATATTTGGGATGGTGCGGATATTAAAACTGAATTAGATGCAGCAAATGCAGCAATATTAGGACAATAATATAGCCAATGACAGCAATTTAGTTGTTTTTGAAACGAACTAAAAGAAAGTCATAAACAAAGTAAGGGCTGTTGCAAAATACAAGTATTACTGGATTTTGCAATGGCCCTATATAAATGATAGAAAGATTGGTGAGGCTATGAATTTAAAGATAAAAGCAGATGGCTCTTTTAAAAACAAGATATTAATAAGTTCGATTTTATTTATGGGGTTAGGACATATTTTATATCTAAAACAATATTTAAAGGGAATGTTATTTGCATTAATAGAAATCATATTTCTAATTTTATTTCCAACAATAATTACAAAATTAACAAATATGGTTACCTTGGGCGAACCGCAACCAAATATACCAGTTAAATTAAGAGATAACTCCATATTTATGCTTATTGATGGTATAATATTTCTTGCAGTAATCTTTCTATTTCTGGTGATTTATATTATATCTGTTCGTAGTGCTTTAGAAAGCTATAAGGATTATTGTATTGATAAACATTTTAAATCCAATAATGAATCGATGGGCCAAATCCTTGGAAAAGCATTTCCTATCTTTGGTCTTTTTCCAACGATTGGACTTGTATTATTTTTTGTAGTTGTACCTTTAATATTTTCGGCGAGTGTTGCCTTTACGAACTATTCAGCACCAAAGAATCTTCCACCTAACAATACAGTAGATTGGGTAGGTCTTGATAACTTTGTTACTATGTTCGGTGGTAATGCTACATGGACTAGTGCCTTAGGAAGGGTAGCTATATGGACTCTTGTTTGGGGGTTATTAGCAACATTTACATGTTATTTTGGTGGTATGATTATGGCAGTTATACTCCATGATAATAAATTAAAAGTAGCACCAGTTTTCCGTGCGATTTTTATTTTACCATATGCAGTTCCTTCTGTAGTAAGTATGTTGGTATGGCAAAACTTATTAAATGGTAGTTTTGGTACTATAAATCGAACATTAAATACCTTAGGTTTAATTGCAAAACCGATACCATGGCTTAGTAATGAGTGGTTGGCAAGATTTACTTGTGTTTTAATTAATTTATGGGCTGGCTTCCCATATTTTATGTTACTTGTTACAGGAACGATGACAGCGATTACAACAGATGTTTTTGAAGCGGCTAGAATTGATGGTGCAAATCGATATCAGATATTTAGAAGAATTACATTACCGTTAGTACTATATCAAACAATGCCTCTTATTATAATGTCTTTTACACATAATATAAATAACTTTGGTGCTATCTTCTTCTTAACTGGTGGTGACCCAGTTGTGAAAGATACAACATTAACTAGTGCAGGAGGTACTGATATATTAGTAACCTGGATTTACGGGTTAACAGTAGATCTTATGAAATACAATTATGCATCCGTATTAGCAATTATGATATTTGTTGTACTTGCGCCTTTTGCAATCTTTAACTTTAGACGTACTAAATCTTATAAGGAGGGTGAAGTATAATGAATGGAAAATTTCTTAAAAAATTTAATCTTGCCTTTGTATTGTTGTTTCTTATCATTATATCACTTGGAGTTTTATATCCACTTGTATATGTAGTTAGTGCAGCGTTTTCACCAGGAAATAATATTGCATCTTTAAATATTATACCGTTTGCAGGTGGTATTACAACAAAGCATTTTACCGACCTTTTTACAAAAACAAATTATGTAAAATGGTTCCGTAATACCTTCATAATTGCAGTAAGCACTTCACTTTGCACGATATTTATATCATCCTTAGGTGCTTATGTATTTTCACGTTTTCGCTTTACACTAAAGAAAAGTTTATTATTAACTATGCTAATATTGCAAATCTTCCCATCTTTTGTTGGCATGATTGCCATTTATGTGATACTATTACGTATAGGCGGATTGGATACACTATGGGGATTGGTATTAGTTTACCTAGCTGGTAATATTCCTTATAACACTTGGATGGTAAAAAGTTATATGGATACCGTTTCAAAAAGTTTGGATGAATCAGCAAGAATTGACGGTGCAAATCATTTAAGGATATTTTGGTCGATTATTATGCCGATTGCGAGACCTATTATTATATTCTTAGGAATATCAAGCTTTACTGCTCCATGGATGGATTTCATATTCCCAAAGTTAGTTCTTCGTTCTGCAGATAAGCAAACGCTCGCTCTTGGATTGTTCAGTTTTGTTACAGATAAGAAGAATGAATTTACCACTTTTGCAGCAGGTGCAGTTTTAATAGCGATTCCATTTATTATTTTCTTTGTAATTACTCAAAAGACGATGGTTACATCCCTTGGTGGTGCCGCAGTAAAAGAATAAAAATAGGAGACATACTAGATGATGACAGAATTCGGTTATACGAAAGATTATATGACGAAAGACAATAAACCTTGGTTTCCAATAATGGGTGAAATACACTATTCCAGATATCCAAAGGAATTTTGGAAAGAATCTTTATATAAGATGAAAGCTGGTGGAATAGATGTTGTATCTTCATATACCATATGGATTCATCATGAGGAAATAGAAGGTGAATATGATTTTACAGGTAATAAAGATCTTAGATCTTTTGCTGAAACTTGTAAAGAATGTGGTTTGTATTTTATGCTTCGCATTGGACCTTGGAGTCATGCTGAAGTACGTAATGGTGGATTCCCAGATTGGCTACTTAAAAAAGATTTTGAACCAAGAAGCAATGATCCAAAATATTTTGATGTTGTAAAAAAATATTATACAGAAATATTTAAACAAGTGGAAGGGTTACTTCATAAAGATGGAGGACCAATTATTGGCATTCAAATTGAAAATGAATATGGTCATTGTGGCGGATTAGATGGCGAAGATGGCGAACAACATATGCGCACACTTTATGAATTAGCGAAAGAAATAGGTTTTGATGTACCTATTTACACAGCGACAGGCTGGGGTGGTGCTGTAACTGGTGGATTACTTCCAGTTATGGGTGGATATTGTGAAGCTCCTTGGGATCAACGTCTAACCGATATAGAACCTAGCGGAAATTATATCTTTACCCACGAAAGAAATGACCATAATATTGGTAGCGATTATGGCTTTGGAACTGGTATTACATTTGATTTAGAAAAATTCCCATATTTAACCGCTGAATTAGGCGGAGGTTTACAAGTAACTCACCATAGAAGACCAGTAGCTACTGCTGAAGATATTGGAGCTATGTCATTGGTGAAATTAGGAAGCGGTGTGAATTTATTAGGATATTATATGTATCATGGTGGTACAAATCCAAAGGGAAAACTTACTACTCTACAAGAAAGTAGAGCGACTGGTTATCTGAATGATTTACCTGAATTATCATATGATTTTAGAGCACCAATTCGTGAATATGGACAAATTTCTGAAACAGCCAAAGAGATTAAACTTTTATCTATGTTCTTAAAAGAATATGGTAGTGAATTATGTAATATGCCTGCCTATATACCACAAAGTAACCCATTAGTACCTACCAACTTATCAGATATTAGAACTTCATATCGACATAATGGTAACAGTGGTTATGTATTTGTTAATAATTATCAGAGAAGATATCCAATGGAAGCACACGAAGAAGTAACACTTGAAGTTGAATTAAGTAATGAAACAATTACATTCCCTGAAATTAATATTGAAGATAAAGCATACTTCTTTTATCCTTTTAATATGCAACTTGGAAGTGCATTACTAAAATCAGCTACAGTTACACCGCTTTGTACAATTAAAAATCTTGAAACTGCGTATGTGTTCTATGGGGATGAAGATCCAAATTATGATATTGAAATTTTTGCAGGCTCTTCTGTTAATTTTATATTCGCTGAAGAGGGCTGGGAAAAAAGTGCAAATGAAGACTTTAGTGGTAAAGTGATTAATATAGTTACTTTAAGCCGTGAAGATGCAAAAAATGCTTGGAAAGTAAATCTTGAAAATGAATACTTATTTATTAGTGATTCATCAGTTATTGAAACAGATAAAGGTATTCAGTTTATTGGAAGAACACCAGCTAAGTTTAAAGTATTTCCAGAACTTTTGACTACTCCAAAAGGTTTTACACGAGTTGAAAATGAAGGAGATTTTGCTGTTTATAAGAAAGAAGCTGATAACAATAGCGTTGATGTGACATATCAGTTATTAGAAACATCAGAAGATAAACAAGTATACGAAATAGATATCAAGTATCAAAGCAAAGAGTTAGCTGATTGTTTCTTAAGCCTTTCCTATGAAGGGGATAGCGCAAAAATCTATCATGCAGGCGAGTTCATTGCAGATAACTTCTATACCGGTGAGAATTGGGAGATTGGTTTAAAACGTTTTAATTTTCCGGATAAGTTAACATTAGAAGTGTATGCATTACATGAGAAAGCAGAAGTGTTCTTAGAAAAATGGCCAACCATGAAGAATGGTGTAGCTTGTGAATTAACAGACGTAAAAGCTGAAATTGAATATGTTACAGTCTTAGGTTAATAGAAAGGGCTGTTGTAAATGTTATGTTTGCAACAGCCCTTTGATTATATACTTAAGATTAGAGTATCAACAACCCAATTAATGAGCGTCAATTTGCACAATTTAATTTTTTGGAAGCGTGATGGAAAACAAAAATTGCTCACAACACGCTTTCGCTTGATGAAGTTCGTAGTACGACATTCATAACAGTTGTTCGCTAATTTTTGTTTTACATCACGCTTAGATAAGTTGAATATGTGCAAATTGACGCAATCAAGTTTGTGAAGTGCTTTTAACACTAATTTTAGAGTATTGATTTAATATTGTTTATAAAGGGAGGGACAGTATGGTTCGGAGAAGGACGTTTATTATATCTGCAGCAGTTATCATATGCGCTATCGTAGTGATTTTTGTATTACAACAAATGGGAATTATTCATATACTTAATGGGGACAAGAATGAAGTGAAATCAGAAATATTTGTAGAAAAGATAGAAGGATTAAGTCCTGATTTTATAAAGGGTGTGGATGTATCTAGTGTTATTTCATTAGAGAATAGTGGGGTTACATTTTATAATGAAAAAGGTAAAGAACAAGATATTTTTAAAACTCTCAAAAAAGCGGGTGTTAATTACATTCGAATCCGTATCTGGAATAATCCATATAATAAGAATCTAAATGGTTATGGTGGTGGAAATAATGATTTAGAAACAGCTATAAAAATTGGAAAACGAGCTACGAAAAATAAGATGAAAGTATTAATTGATTTTCATTACTCAGATTTCTGGGCTGATCCTGCAAAACAACAAGCTCCGAAGGCATGGGAAGTTTTGAATATTGAAGAAAAGGGTAATGCATTATATCATTACACGAAGGAAAGTCTTGAAACGCTTATAAACGAAGGTGTCAATGTAGGTATGGTCCAAATCGGTAATGAAACAACCGGTAGCTTTTGCGGTGAAAATAATTGGAAAAACATAGCTTTGTTGTTTAATCAAGGATCAAAAGCGGTAAGAGAAATAAGTGCAGATAAGAAACAAGATATTCAGATAGCAATCCATTTTACCAATCCAGAAAAATCTGAAAATTATGATAAATATGCAATGATTCTTAAGAATTTTGACGTTGATTATGATATATTTGCAAGTTCTTATTACTCTTATTGGCATGGAGATTTAAAGAATTTACAAACTGTATTAACCAATATAGCAAATAATTATAATAAAAAAGTAATGGTTGCTGAGACTTCTTATGCCTATACCTTTGAAGATGGAGATGGACATGGTAATACGATATCAGAAGAAGCAGTAATTACTAAGAACTATCCTATATCCATACAAGGCCAAGCAGATGCCATTCATGATGTTATAAAAACGGTTTCTGATATTGGCGAAGCCGGTATTGGTGTATTCTATTGGGAACCAGCGTGGATTCCAGTACCTGGTGAAACATATGAAGAAAAGCAAATATTATGGGAACAGTTTGGTTCGGGATGGGCTTCTAGCTATGCCGGTGATTATGATCCAAAAGATGCTGGGTTATACTATGGTGGTACTGCTTGGGATAATCAAGCTTTGTTTGATTTTGATGGTAAACCACTGGCTTCACTTAATGTGTATAAATATGTTAATACAGGTGCAACAGCTCCTTTGAAAGTAGAAGAAGTTATAATAGATGAAATCAGAGTTAGAAAAGGACAAGAAATTACACTTCCAGATAACGTAGTTGCAGTATTAAACGATGGTACTAAAAATAAGGTAACGGTTACTTGGAATACAGACGATGTAAATGCAGTTCGAAATGATGTAATTGGTGATTATGCAGTAAAAGGAAGTATAACAGAATCTGATCGTGTTTATGATGTAACTTGTGTGATACATGTAATGGAACAAAATTATATTGAAAATTATAGTTTTGAAGAAGATGACATGTCTATGTGGAAAATCACAAATACGGATAATGTGACTACAGAACTTGGTATTCAGGAAAAACAAACGGATGCAAAAACTGGAACAAAATCTCTTCACTTTTACTCTACTAAATTTGTAGATTTTACAATTGAACAAGAAATAAAAAACCTTGATTCAGGATATTATAATTTTAGTATTAACCTTCAAGGTGGAGATGCTAACAACACGAATATGTATATTTACGTGGTTGTGGACGGAGAAACATTTATTACAGAAACTACTGTAGATGGATGGGCAAATTGGATGAATCCTACTATAGAAAATATTTATATACCAAATGGTACTGTAACAGTTGGGGCAGCAATACAATGTGATCCAAAGGGTTGGGGAACGTTAGACGACTTTTCGTTAACTCCAGCAAAAAAATAAGTATTGCTATAAATATAAAGTAGAATAAAAAAGGCTGTTAAACTTTAGGTTATCCTTTCGTAGTAATAAATACTAAGGAAACAAAAGTTTATTAACAGCCTTATTTTCTTATGCTATGATATTATTATGTTTCAAAGTTTTATATATAACTGTTCCAGTTTCAAGAAGGTAAATCATAATTAATATAACTACAAATGTATTTGTAAATCGATTTGGAGCAACACCAAGAGATAAATTTAAAACATCACCAAAAATACGATTTAATTCTGACATAAAATTTTGATTCCAAATAGAAAACTTAGTAAAAATTACAATTAACATAGTTATTTGAAGTGAATTTGAAATTATACAAAAGATGCCTAATTTTAGTGTATATTTTCTTTTGATTAAAATAAAGATCTCATTTGTAAAACTTAGACCAAATACTAGTATAAAGAGCGGAACCACTTTCTTTAATACAAGTAAATCAAATACTGGAATGATATCTAAAGTATGTTTATAAAGATATATACCAAAAAGTTGTGGTTTTAACACTATGATTGCACCTGATAAGAATGTAAATATAATACTAACGATTGGATCCCATATACTTATGGTTTGACCTTGTTCAGGTAATGATGGGAGACTAGATACATTCCATCCAGATTTACGTTTGTTAGAATTAACCCCACTATATTCAATAATACCGAAGATTATAGTAACCCAAGTAAAGACAGAAAATCCACTAGAAACTAAGTTAGTAATAATTTTAGTGATACTCATAACAAGATCAAAAGGTTTTGTTAAAATTTCAATGATAGTAACAAATGACATTGCTATTAGGGTACTTACCATAGCTATTTTCATAACTATAAGGTAATTTGGGAATAAAGTTGGACCAATTAAATACTTTGATTTATCTCTGTAATTATCAGCAATATCGCTAGGATCACCAAGTTTAGTTAATACCCAGTCGATATCTTTTGGGCTAGCTTCATTACCTAAAGTCTTTTCTTCTAGCATATCATAGATTAGTGTTCTTAATTCTTCATCTATATCTTTGCGAGTTTTAATAGGTAGTTCTTTTATAACTATATAAATATACCGATTGATCATATCGTCTACATAATTATTCTTTTCCATCATCATCATCCTCCCTATTGATTAGATTATTCATATTGCCAACCATCTCTCTCCAATGCGATGCCAACTGAGTATAAATGTTAGTACCAAATTCTGTTCGAACATAGTATTTTCTTGGTTTTGAACCTTCTGTTTCCCATTCGCTTTTTAGCAATTCTTGTTTCTCTAATCGTCGTAATAATGGATATAACGTATTTGCTTCTACAGGAACCCCATTATCATTCAATTTTTGTACTAAGGAATATCCATACATTGGTTGTGATAACTGACTTAGTACACTTAGTATTATCGTTCCTCTTCGTAACTCTAATATTAATCCAGATAATATATCATCATTTTCAGGCATATAGTCACCTCCTATTTTCATTATACTGTATGACACACAGTATTGTCAATGACACAATAAAATAAATTTCACAATATAATTAGTTACACATTAAAATATTCAAAAACACTAAAAGATATTTTTATTTATAACTTTTTTTGAAACTTTACACAATTTTTTAAGATATACATGAAATATGAAGGTTACTACTTTTATTTTTATTAAATTATGTTATGATATAAGAATAACAATAGGTATAGTATGTTTATCTGGTACCAGGAAATGCAAAATAAAAAATGGGTAAGATTCAGTTAATATATTACATATTGTATAATCAATAAGGACATCTTTGATGTATTACATAACCTATAAGTATATTTAAGAAAGAAGGCGAGCTATTGGAAACTAAGATTAAAGTTCAGATTGATTATGTAATGGAAGCAATTGAAACATTATTTCGATATGCTAATCAGGAAGATTATCATAAATTAAAACAAAGTCTAATGAATAAATATACTTTAAACACAAACGTACTTGATAAATTGGATAAAGTAATTAGAATCAGTGATTCTGTATATCAGAAAATGAATATAGATGAAGATACACTAAATTTTTATTTTAAAAAAATCAATAATGCTTCATTATGTATAGCAAGAATTGTATTATTAATACATCCTGATATTGCATCTGAGAATCTTAATGATAGAGTTCAAATCCTGCATAATTTAACGAAAGAAGACATCTATCTTCGTGTGGCTACTATTTTAAGTGAGCATGATATGCTAGAAACTGATAGTATGAGTGAAATAAAATCACTAGAAGATTTAATTAAAGTGGTAGACCAAATGGAGATATCAAGCCAAGATAAGTGGAATTTAACGAAAGTATTTCTTGATTATGAGAAATATCTAAATGAATTAACAAAGATTTTAAATGAAATTATAACCTATATAGAAGCTTGTTCCAATGAGATTACAGATATAATGAATCTATTTATAACATCCTGGGAGCGATACTTAATAACAAATGATATAGATTCGTATTTAGAAAAGCAGTTGAATATTAATATTGGTAATGAAGCTGAGAAGGTATGCATGATACCTAGTATAATGGCTTGTAATAGTATTACTCTTACTATGGTAACGGATAAGAACCTGTCAAGTAATAACCAAAAGATACTATATATGTATACAGGAATTTTATTCGACGATAGTTTTGATACGAGTAAAAAGCAGATGAATGCCGTGTCGATTAGTAATCAATTAAAATTATTAGGAGATAAAAATAAATTAGAAATTCTATTAAAGATTAAAGAGAATAAAGCATATGGTCAAGAGCTAGCAGACTATCTTGGTCTTACAACAGCCACCATATCACACCATATGTCATCGCTAATGGATGCTGGATTTGTATTTATTGAAAAAGACAATAATAGAGTGTATTATTCTTTGAATAAAGATAAAATAAATGAAGTGTTACAACTTGCCAAGCAGGCTTTAATTGATTCTTAATGATTGTTTTATACGGAAAAGGAAGGAGAGTATGGATGCATGTATCGCTTAATGCATCATATCATACAAGTAATACATGAAAATACAAGAATTTTTAAGAGATCATAAATTAATTACAGATGGTGCTATGGGTACTTATTATTCAAGGCTTACAAATAATGAAAATGCAGTATCTGAGTTTGCTAATATATCAGATCCTGAAAGTATACGTAAGATACATAAATCCTATATTAGTGCAGGTGCTAACTTAATTCGAACCAATTCCTTTGCAGCCAATCGTCAAACTTTAAATATAGATATAAAAGAGCAAGTTAAAATAATATCAGCTTCTTATGATATTGCCAAACAGGCAGTAGATGAAGTAAATAGAAAAGTATTTATTGCGTGTGATATTGGACCAATCTCTGAAAATGCAGGAAAAACAGAAGAGGAAATTCTAGATGAATATCATCTTATCTGTGATACGTTCTTAGAAAAAAATCCAGAAATCATACTTTTTGAAACCTTTCCTGATATCAGATATATTAAGGAATTAGTCACATATATAAAAGAAAAAGCACCAGATACATTTATTATCACTAATTTTTGCTTGAACAAAAATGGTTATACTGCGAATGGTATCAGTGCAAATACACTTCTTACTGAAATTGCAACCAACGATGGCATTAATGCTGGTGGCTTCAATTGTGGTATTGGTTCTGGTCATATGTACCAGGTTCTTAAGAGATTAAGTTTTCCGATTAATAAATATATCTATATAGCACCAAATGCTGGATACCCAGAGCAATTCCAAAACCGAATGGTATTTATGGATAATGAAGGTTATTTTGTGGATAACATGAAGCAAATTGTAGCCCTTGGTGTGGATATTATTGGTGGATGTTGTGGTACCACTCCAGATTATATTAAAGGTATTGTTGATCAGGTAGACATACATGATAAAAATAAAGGTAATCGAATCAATCTAAATAAAGAACAAACAGAGCAAATTGAACTTAGAAAGAATGAGTTTTATCATCTTTTTGAATCAGGGAAAAAAGTGATAGCAGTTGAGTTAGACCCACCATTTGATGCGAAGGATGATAAAATCATTGAATGTGCGCATAAATTGAAATCATCCGGTGTTGATATTATTACCTTAGCAGATTCCCCTATGGGAAGAAGTCGAGTAGATTCCATTTTGATGAGCGTTAAACTAACAAGAGAAACAGGGATGACTGTTATGCCACATATTTGTTGTCGTGATAAAAATATGATTGCTATGCGATCCGGTTTATTAGGGGCATATGCCAACGGAATTAGAAATATGTTAATTGTTACAGGAGATCCGATTCCAAGCGAGCATAGACAATCTACAACAGGTGTATTTGACTATAATTCCATAAGGCTTATGACCTTTGTACAAGATATGAATCGTGAACATTTCAGCGAAGAACCTATTTATTTTGGTGGAGCTCTTAATTATGGAAGAGGTAATATTGACAAGGTTATTGAAAGAATAAATAAAAAACAAGCTGCAGGAGCGAAGTATTTTTTAACCCAGCCAATATTTACAGACGAAGACATAGACCGAATTAAATATATTAAAAGTAAAGTAGATACTAAATTATTATGTGGTATTATGCCTTTGGTCAGTTTCAGAAATGCTAATTTTATTAAAAATGAAATCACTGGTATTAACGTACCGGATGATATAGTAAACCGCTATCACCCTGATATGTCAAAAGAAGAAGCTGAGTGGGTAGGAGCTGAAATAGCCAGTGAAATCATAGCAAAACTTAGTGACAAAGCAGATGGGTATTATTTTATGTTACCATTTAATAGAGTAAGCTTAATGGATAAGATAAGAATTGTCTAATTCAACTGTTAAGTCACGTTATTAAATGACCACTCATAAATTTGATACAACCTAAAAACTTGGTGTTACACTGTATGGAGGATTATTATGAAAGGGATTATAACAATAATAATTGGTTATATATTAATACTATTTGATATTCCTATAGTGATTAAAGATTACCCTATGTATGAGTATAGTAGTAAGTTGGGTAGAATTGTTCAGGAGAATATAATATCGAACTATTATGGAGGACAATTAAAATTAGATGTCTTATCTGATATCATTGGATATTTATTGTTAATGTATGGAGCTATAACACTAATTAAATATTCGAAACGAAGCCTTATATCTGTTTTATTTAATATTGTGACTTGTATTTTATCTGTAATGACTTTATTCGTTCCGTTTTATCTTCAAAGTGATACGTTATGCATTACGGCTTTACTATTAATCATTAGTACATTTGTATGTGGTTTGTTAGGGGAATACTATCTATTTACAAGCATTGGTAAGATTACAAATGCAAAGAAAAATGCCCATGCAAATAACATAATGATGTTAGGTTGGTATGCGTCTATATTGTGTAGAGTATGTATGCTTTTTGCACAGTTATATGGATTAAGATATATTGAGTTAGCTTATTTTATAGCTTATATAGGAGCTGCGACATTATTTTTAGTTATGATATTTAAATTACGATATGATATTAAATAACATACAAACTTGTTAATAATTGATATAAAGTGGATTGTTACAATTATTTTAATAACAGAACGGGGAGTAAAACTTAAATGAAGGTGATTGCAAAAGAAGATTTAATTATCAAAGATTCTATGTGTTTATCATTTTATGGTGCAGATATTTGGTTTGAACAACTCGATACGTTAAATATTTATAAGGATGTTGTAATAGAAAAATTCTTAAAGGATATGAACACAATAAAAAAGCCATCTTTTACTGGGTTAATGGCTATTAACTTAGATGAAACCTTAGTTGATTTAGAATTGGTTGCAATTTTAATAAATAATTTGCAAGATGCAGCAAAATACATAAGAAAAGTAGTTTTTGTTGGGCTTGACAGGAAAGTGAAGAATATGGTAAATTCAATGATAAAAAAATTAGATCAACCCATTGGATTTATTTATGCTTTTGAAAATGATTATGAAAAGGCGAAACTGTGGCTTGTTAAGGGACAATAAATAATTTATGAAAAGATAAAGTGAGGTAAACTATGACGAAAAAAGAATTCCAAAATTTATTTCAATCAAAAATTGTTTTACTAGATGGTGCAACTGGAAGTAATATGCAAAAAAGTGGTATGCCAAGCGGAGTATGCCCTGAAACATGGATTCTTGAGCATAGTGAAGCCTTAGTTGAATTGCAAAAAGGATATATATTATCTGGTTCTGATATATTATATGCTCCTACATTTACTAGTAATAGAATAAAATTAAGCGAATATGGACTAGCAGATGAGATAGAACGTATTAATCGCGGATTAGTAAAGTTATCAAAAATTGCCATACAGGAATCAAACGTAGAGCAAACGGGTCGTAAAGTATATATTGCGGGTGATTTAACTATGACAGGTGAGCAGTTATATCCAGTTGGAAAACTAAAATTTGAAGAATTAGTTGATATCTATAAGGAGCAGATTGCATATATCTTAATGGAGGGTGTAGATTTATTTGTAGTTGAAACAATGATGAGTCTACAGGAGTGCCGTGCAGCACTACTTGCAGTAAAAGAAACTTGTGATCTTCCAGTTATGGTAACATTAACTTTTAATGATAATATGAGAACACTTTATGGAACAGATCCTGTAACTGCAGTAACGGTATTACAGAATATGGGGGCAGATGCAGTTGGTGTTAATTGTTCCACTGGACCAGAGAAAATGTGTGAAATTGTAAGTACAATGAAAGAGTATGCATCAGTTCCAATTATTGCAAAACCAAATGCAGGATTACCACAGTTAATAAATAATGAAACTGTATTTAGTATGGGGCCAGAAGAGTTTGCTAATGAGACGAAAAAGTTAGTAGAAGCTGGAGCAAGTATTGTAGGTGGTTGCTGTGGAACAACACCGGAACACATTCGTTTACTACAGGATGCTGTGAAATCAATAAAACCACATATTATAGAAAAAAAGAAAAAGCGCGTTTTAACAACCGAAAGAAGAACCTTAAAAATAGATTTAGACGGTCATTTTATGATTGTTGGTGAACGTATTAATCCAACTGGTAAGAAAGCACTTCAAGCGGAATTAAAAGAAGGAATATTAGACACTGTTATCACTATGGCATCTGAGCAAGTAGAAAATGGAGCAGATATCCTTGATATTAATATGGGTATGAATGGGATAGATGAAAAAGAGATGATGGTTAAAGTAGTAGAAGAAGTAACTGGTATGTCAAATATTCCATTATGTATCGATTCTAGTCATGTAAGTGTAATGGAAGCAGCACTTCGTATCTATCCTGGTAGGGCTTTAATTAATTCGATATCTCTAGAAAAAGAAAAGTTTGAAAAGTTATTACCAATTGCTAAAAAATATGGTGCCATGTTTATTCTTTTACCATTGTCAGATAAAGGACTACCAAAAGATATAGACGAAAAAAAAGAAATTATAAGGCATATAGTAGATGCAGCAATTCAAATAGGATTAGCCAAGGAAGATATTATTGTAGATGGTTTAGTGAATACGGTTGGTGCAAATAAAGATGCAGCTATTCAAGCAATAGAAACGATACGTTATTGTAAGGATGAATTAGATTTAGCTACTATTGTAGGTTTATCTAATATTTCCTTTGGACTTCCTGAAAGACAATTTGTTAATAGTACATTTTTAGCATTTGCTATTCAAGCAGGTTTAACAATGGCAATCGCAAATCCTTCACAGGATTTATTAGTAAATACAGCATTTGCAGCTGACTTACTACGTGGAAAAGAAGAAGCAGATGTAAGATATATTAAACGTGTTACAGAAAGAACTATAACCATTACTGGTGGAAAAAATAATGCTATAGATGGTAGTAGTGTGGATAAAAATCAATTAGGAGCACCCCAATCATTAAATGAAAAATCAACGGGGGAAACAAACACGAACCAAGAGATTTATGAAGCTGTGATTAAAGGCAATAAACGTACTATAATAAGTCTCGTTGAGAAATCTTTATCAGAGCAAAATGAACCATCCTTTATATTAGATAATCTTTTAATACCTGCCATCAATCAGGTTGGACAATTATTTGATCAACAAATCTACTTCTTGCCACAATTAATTTCATCTGCAGAAACTATGAAATCAGCAATTGATTATCTTGAACCAATGCTTAAAACAGGTGAAGATGAAAAAAAACTTGGAACAGTTGTTATTGCAACCGTGTCCGGTGATGTTCATGATATCGGTAAAAATTTGGTAGTTCTAATGCTTAAAAATTATGGTTTTAACGTGATTGATTTAGGAAAAGACGTTGCAAGTGAAAAAATAATTGAAGTTGCAAAAGAATCAAACGCTGATGTTATTGCATTATCTGCATTAATGACTACAACTATGTTAGAAATGAAAGAAGTAATTAGATTAAAAAATGAATCTGGTTTAAAAGTAAAAGTTATCATCGGCGGAGCAGTAATCACTCAAAGTTATGCAGATGAAATTGGTGCAGATGCATATGCTAAGGATGCGGGTGAAACGGTAGTAATAGTGAAGAGATTATTAAGTATTAATTAATTTACTAATATTAGAAACTGTTTATCTTTATTTAACATGTATCGATTATAATGTTTCAATAATATCCATTAAAAAATTCTAAATGAAATCTTACAAAATAATAAAATATTTTTTTCCCTATTGACAATAAAAAATTTTAATTGTTAAAACTCTCAACTATTGATTGTTTTAATTATTCTTGTACATTTATTTGTGAAGTGTGAAAAGTAAAGATTTTCACACAATTGAATTATTTCTATAATTCAATTAGAAAACGGAGAATAAGTGTGATAGAAAAACACATTAGGTTTATGGGAATCTTAGATGGAGGTAGAAATGGATAAATCAATTAGTTATGAATTTGTAGTGATAATGAACAAACTTCGTAAACTGACCCACAAGTATCATCCAAAGGGTATGGTGCATCCCGGTGAGTTTATGATGTTAGGTGCTATTCATGGCTATATGAAAGAAAAACATGCAGGGTGCGGAAAAGAATCTATTAAGAAAGAAGATGACAGAAAAGAAAACGAGTATAATGAACCTGGAGTTAAGATAAGTGATTTAAGTGAAATGATACATTCTACAAAACCAGCTACTTCTAAAATGTTAAATATTTTAGAAGAGAAAGGTTATATTGAGAGAATCGCAGATAAGAAAGACCGAAGAGTTGTTTATGTACGTTTATCGAATGAAGGTGAAAAGATAATCACAGATGCATTTAAACAGATGTATGAATTTGCCGATAATACCATTTCTCGAATGGGTGAATCAGATGCAAAAGAATTAATTCGTTTAATGAATGTTTTCTTAAAATCACTAGAGGATGTGGTACATGAAAAGGCTAATGGAGATGCGAATAAGGAAAAAGAATCTGAATAGTTTATTCTTATCGAAGACTCAAAGAAATAAAAATGCACATATACAGATTAAATTAGGTTAACAAACTATGACAAATATTTTTAACAGCAGAAAGGAGTAATCAATGCTAAAAATTGTTAAATACCTAAAAAAATATTCATTATGGATCGTTATTGTTTTTGCTTTATTGGTATTACAAGCAAATTGTGATTTGGCGCTACCATCCTATACATCAGATATTGTAGACGTTG
>JARBTX010000154.1 GCA_029239975.1 Anaerocolumna sp. | reverse complement strand
CTTATGTATTAACTCTAACTTATGTATTAACTCTAACTTATGTATTAACTCTAACTTATGTATTAACTCTAACTTATGTATTAACTCTAACTTATGTATCAAAAAATAGAACTTAGCATACATATGCTAAGTTCTATTATATATAAAAATATATTATTTTAAAAGTTCAAGAAGCCTAGCGAAATAATTATTCTTTTGATACTTCTTCCTTCTTATTAGATACTTCTTCCTTCTTATTAATTACTTTCTCAGATGTAATATTATATTTTTCGCGAACTTTTAACTCAATTTCATTAAAGATTTCAGGATTATCTTTTAAGAATACTTTAGCATTTTCTCTTCCTTGTCCAATTTTTGCATCATTATAAGCATACCATGCGCCACTTTTTATAACGATATTCTCATTCGCTGCTAAATCTAAAACGTCACCTTCTCGTGAAATACCTTGTCCAAACATAATATCAAATTCAGCTTCTTTAAATGGAGGTGCTATCTTATTCTTAACAACTTTAATTCTAGTTCTACTACCAACGATATCTCCACCTAATTTAAGTGATTCTATTCTTCTAACATCTAAACGAATAGATGAATAGAACTTAAGTGCTCTACCACCAGTTGTGGTTTCTGGATTACCAAACATAACGCCAACTTTTTCACGAAGCTGATTAATAAAGATTACAATACAATTAGACTTGCTAATTACAGCTGTTAATTTTCTAAGAGCTTGAGACATTAATCTTGCTTGTAAACCAACATGGGAATCACCCATATCACCATCAATTTCTGCTTTTGGAACTAACGCAGCAACGGAGTCTACGATAATAATATCAACCGCACCAGAACGAACCATCGTTTCAGTAATTTCTAGGGCTTGTTCACCATTGTCTGGTTGTGAAATATATAAATTATCAATATCAACACCAATTTTCTTAGCATAAACAGGATCAAGAGCATGTTCTGCATCTATAAATCCAGCTATACCTCCATGCTTTTGAACTTCTGCAACCATATGTAATGCTACTGTAGTTTTACCACTGGATTCAGGACCATATACTTCAACAATTCTTCCCTTAGGAATACCACCAAGACCTAATGCTATATCAAGACTAATGGATCCGGTTGGAATTGTCTCAATATTCATATGCGCTGCTGTATCTCCTAATTTCATTACAGAACCCTTACCATATTGTTTCTCTATCTGCGCTAATGCAGACTCCAATGCTCTAGTCTTATCTTCCTTTGACATATAAATTCTCCTTTTCGTTCACGAACTAATGTTCTTGTTATTATAATATCGTATTCTACACTTTTTGTCAATATAGAAATATTTAGTTTAAATTTATCAACTCCCCCTTTATATTAACACAACTTAGGTAATTAGAAAATAACCTATAAAATTATGAATTAATTGATTTTGTCATGAAATAAAAATAGATAATGAAACCTTGATTTACTTGAAGTTAGATGATGATATAGAATATTAAGATAAATTTATTATAACAAAGTAATTTATTTCTGTAAACCACATTTTTTACTTAATTTGGGTTCGAGTGAAGTTAATCTTATATTCACTCGAACCACCAACGGTTTCTCTCTTAGTCTTTAATCGTTGCTTTTATTCTTCTTACTCCAGCAGAAGAACTTTCTTCTTTTAAAATAATAAAATGCTTCAATTCACTTGTATTATTTACATGTGGACCACCGCAAATTTCTTTCGAGAATCCCTTTACAGAATACACTTTTACTTTTTCTTGATATTTACTATCAAAAACACCAATAGCACCTTGTTCTTTTGCCTTTGAAACACTCATCTCTTCACATACCACTGGTATATTTTCACTGATTGCTTTATTTACAAGAAAATTTACTTGTTCTAGTTCTTCGTTTGTTAATTTACGTCCAAATGAAAAATCAAATCTAAGTCTGTCAGCTGTTATATTACTACCTTTTTGGAAAATTTCTGGACCTAGTACCGTTCTTAGTGCACCATTTAGTAAATGTGTAGCAGTATGAAGTTTTGTTGTCCTATCGCTATGATCTGCTAACCCGCCCTTAAATTTAACTTCTGCTCCTAATCTTGATTTTTCTTGATGCTCCTTAAACTTTTCATCAAATTCATTCATATCCACACGGATACCTTTTTCATTTGCCAACTCTTGCGTAAATTCAACCGGAAAACCATACGTATCAAATAATTTAAATGCTATTTCACCACTTAAAATATCAGCTCCTAAAACATTTGATATATATTTTTCAGCTTTCTTTAACCCCATATCAATTGTTTTATTAAATATTATATATTCCTTCTCCAGTTGCGATTGTATAAAGGTACGATTTTCCATTAGTTCAGGGTAAATTTCTTTATTCATGCCTATTATTAATTCTGTAATTTCAAAAAAGAAATCTTGTGAAATATTATATTTTTTCATTAACCGAATGGTACGTCGTATTAATCGTCTTACGATATAACCCTGCTCTGAATTGGAAGGAACTATTCCCTTTTTATCACCTAATATAAAGGTTGCAGCTCTTATGTGATCAGCTATAATTCGATAATCACGATTTGTCTTATCATCGTATTGGAAACCGGTTAAACTTTCAATTTTGTCAATTATAGGTTTTAAAACATCGGTATCATAAACACTATTTTTTTGATTTAATACAGCTAATACCCTTTCTAGTCCCATACCAGTATCAACATTTTTTTGTTTTAACTTGGTATACGATCCATCTTCATTTTTATTATATTCCAAAAATACATTGTTCCATATTTCAATGTATTTACCACAATTACAAGCTGGACCACAACTTTCGTGGCATTTCTCTATTCCAGTATCAAAAAATATTTCTGTATCAGATCCACATGGTCCTGTCTGTCCTGCAGGTCCCCACCAGTTTTCTTTTCTACCATAGTAGAATATTTGATTTTCGTTCAAACCCAAACTAATCCACGCTTGTTTGGATTCCACATCTTTCGGTACTATATCATCTCCTTCAAATATAGTAACTGCCAATTGATTCATTGGAATATGAAGTATTTCGGTTAAAAATGTAAAACTCATGGTTATAGATTCTTTTTTAAAATAGTCTCCTAGTGACCAATTACCTAGCATTTCAAAAAAAGTTAAATGCGTTGTATCTCCAACTTCATCGATATCTCCAGTTCTGATACATTTTTGGTAATTAACAAGTCTTGTACCTAATGGATGCTTTTCTCCTAAAAGATAAGGTACTAATGGATGCATGCCTGCTGTTGTAAATAAAACACTAGGGTCATTTTCTGGCAAAAGAGATGCAGAGCTAATCTCTTGATGATCTCTTTGTCTAAAAAATTGGGTGTACATTTTCCTTAATTCATCACTAGTTATTGTTTTCATTTCTTCTCTTATCATAATTTTCTCCTTTCTTTTTAACATAAAAAAGCCCTAAGTTTAAATTAATAAACTTAGGGCGAACTATCATGTCCGTGTTACCACCTAGATTCAGAGAAAACTCTGCACTCTGCCAGTACGAAGTTTAAATCAACTTGATACTGCTTTCCTTTTAACGGCGGAAACTCCGATGAAGTCTACTAGGATAATCCGTTCGATTCATAGCTCCAAGACTGCTTCAACAAAACATTCATAAAGATTTTCACCAACCATCTTCTCTCTGTAAATCCAGTAATGTCTACTATTTCTTTTCATAGCCTTTTTTATGTTAAATTTCAGTTAGAATAGCATATTTTTTTATTATTGTCAAACTATTTTTACTTTTAATATTTTCTCTTTAACCTTTCTTTACTTTTATTAATTCCTTATATTTATTAGCTTTTATAAACGTTCCTTTAAACGATAAAAATTATTATAGCAAAATTCCCTTAATTCACTTTCATTTCCTTTGAGTTTAGACATTATTTCATCTGCAACTTCATATGCCTTTACAAATTCATCTTTTGTAATTGTATTCTCATTCAATGCCTCTTCTAACTCATCTTCGTCAAGTAGAAATAAATTCCCGTCTGTTAACATAACTATGTCTAAGAATAAATCATAAAAATATGATTCACCATTGTCTAATATTATATTTTCCTTGGTTATATCAAAATAATATTGAATTAACTCTTCTTTTTCATTAAACATAACCGTAAGCCAAAATTGTTTCTCTTTTGGCGCAAATTGCAACCAGTAAAAATCATTATCAACAATTTTAACTGCTTTATTTAAGTAATGTTTAATGGATGGTTCTGAAACTGATTTTATATGTATTAATCCTACTGCGCCTGTGAATAAACTACTTTCTATGGTATCATATACATAACTTCTATCATTTACTCGTAACCAGTTTGACCTAGTCATTAATTTCTTTTTTAGATTCATAATCCTGCCCCTAATTCTATAACATTTTAGTCATTTACTTGAGAAATATATTACTTATCTCTTATAAACCCTTTCCATTTTGTATCCAAACTAAATTCTATCTCAAGTATACCACAATATGGAATTTTGTTTTGAAATACAAATTGTCGCATCACAATACCATGAGAAACTACTATAATTTTTTTATAATCTAAGTATTTGTATAAGCATTGGTAAGCACGCTCAGAAACAGTTGATAAATCTTCCCAGTGATACTTGCATTCCTTTTTGTGCACACCTTGGAACTCATGACATTCATGAGCAGCTTCTATTGCATAATCATCCGAATCGAATTGAAATGTAATATCAGGTATCCATTCATGTAAATCTGTTTCAATCTTAATATCGAGACCTGTGTTCTTAGATATAATAGCTGCAGTTTGTAAGGCCCTTGTATAAGGAGATGATACAATTAATTCTGCACCATTTAATCTATCATCTTTTGAAGCCGTCTCTGCTTGTTTTATTCCATCGCAAGTTAATTCCGCTAAATCCCTACCATGTCCGATAAATCTACGCTCTGTTACATTTTGATAATTCGGTTCTCCATGTCTCACCAATACTATGTGCATAACATTATCTCCCTAGTTTATTTTTAGGATATACATGAAAGTATCCTGTTATATTAACTTCAAATTTGGTACTTTCCTATAATAATTTACCCATATAATATTCATCAACATATACACCATTTAGAAGAATCGAATTCTCTTTTAACCCTTCTATCTTAAATCCCATTTTTTTATATAATTTAATACCGACTTCATTCTGTTTTATAACCGTTAATTCCAGTCTAGTTATGCCACTTTCTTTCGCCCATTTTTCCATGACGGAAAATAAATTTTCGCCAAGACCTTTTGAACGATATGTTTTCAATATCCCAACTACGATATAAGCACTATGTTTTATTCGGTTCAGTGAACCTCTATCTGCAGATAGGAATCCCACAATAGCACCATCATCTTCTACAACAAGAAGTAGAGAATTGGAATTTTCACTACTTTTAATGAATGATTCTATATCTGCTACTGTTTTTCTTCTCTCACCAGGTTCATATAACATAAATTCGGTTTCATTATCTAATTGTTTTAACATGTTTAAAAAATTTTCTGAATCATTTAATTCTATTTTTCGTATCTTCATAAGTTTCTCCTAACCTAATAATGTCCTATAACTGGTTTATCTTTTGTTTTATGTTTCCGTTCCGGATTATAACTTTGCCAATATACACGTTTTTCATCGAACCGAGTTCTACCTTCCTTTTCTTCATTTGGATATCCAAAATAAACTAGATTCAAAGGTATAACATAATCAGGAATATTTAGTATCTTTTTGATTGCATTTATCCTACTTTCAACTGGATATATTCCAACCCATAATGAACCCAAACCTAAATCAGTTGCAGCAATCAACATGTTCTCTGTTGCGGCACTACAGTCTTCTATCCACAAATCCTTGTCTTTTCCTTTTAAAGCAAGTTTCATATTACCACATACAACAATCGCTACTGGTGCTTTGTATCTTGCAAATATAAGTTTTTCACGAATATCCAATAAAATATCATCCCTTGTAATTACTATAAACTCCCACGGTTGTGTATTAACTGCTGTAGGAGCCGCTGTTGCAGCTTTTAATAATTGTATAATAGTATCGTTTTCAACAATAGTATATACACCAGCTATTTTTCTAGTTTATCATAATATATCATTCTTAACAATATATTCCATATCTAAAATAATCTACACTAATATTGAATTGAATGTAAAAATGCTAGTTATTATGCATTTATAAAGTTAATTAAACCAAATTTTGGTAGCAATTAATCGTTATCAGACCTATAATGAAAGAAAAAAGACTCAAAAGATTCTTATTTAATATGGAGGTTATATAATGAATGATTGGAAATCAGATAGAATTGGTTCAGCCGTTCGAGGGGATAACCCAACTGTTTTAGCAAAAATGAAAAGTGGTTATGCTGTAATAGCAGATCCTCAATTTCTCCCTGGATATTGCGTATTACTTGGTTTTCCACAAGTGAATAGCTTAAATGATTTAACCTTAGAGCAACGAAAATACTTTTTACTTGACATGAGTTTATTGGGTGATGCTATTTCTACAGTCTGTAAACCAATACGAGTTAATTATGAGATATTAGGTAATTCCGATGCATTTTTACATGCTCACGTAATACCACGTTTTGATTGGGAAGATGAAGTATTAAAGAAACAACCTATTTGGGTATATCCAAAAGAAAATTGGAGTTTAGAACAATATCAGTTTTCAGAAGAAAAACATGGTGAATTGAAAAACCATTTAAGTTCGGTGTTAGAGAAATTGATGAAAGAAAATTATTAATTTATAATTTAATCAATATGCAACTATATGAATTTGTTAAATAATCATCAAAATGAATGATTATACATATCAATTATTAAGTAATAGTAATATGATAAATTCGAATAATACCGTATACTATTATTCATTAATTATCAATTCAATTACTTTATGATAATCTTTTAATAAATGATCTAAAATAGTAACTTATAATTTTATCTATTCAAAAAAGGTAAGAGTAACCAAATGATGATAACTCTTACCTTTTTTTATAATTAACGATATGTATTCTTAGGTTGAACAATTTTAGGGTTATAACCCTTATCTTTTAACGCTTTTACAATGATATCTTTATGTTCATGTCCGAATGCTTCCATTGTGATTGTAAGTTCCACAGCGGCATTACGGTTAATGCTTACAAACTGATTATGATCCA
>JARBTX010000053.1 GCA_029239975.1 Anaerocolumna sp. | reverse complement strand
CCCAAAATCCATTAAATTTATTAAAGCATTCTACTCCCCATTTATCATATGCAGCCATAATAACTTCTGTATCTGTATTACTTTTGAAGGTATACCCTTCTTTTATTAATATTTCACGTAATTCAAGATAATTATAAACTTCACCATTATAGCTAATTACGTATTTATCCATATATGACATTGGTTGGTGACCTGCAGATGATAAATCTAATATTGATAATCTTCGATGTCCTAACACAATATTATCATTTTGGTATATTCCCTCATCATCTGGTCCTCTATGTTTCTGCATTTCATTCATTTTACCAACTAATTCAACATCTGATTTAGTAATAGGTTTTCCGATTATACCACATATTCCACACATAATTACCTGCTTCCTGTAAATACTTATCTTCTATCAGAATTATTATTCTTCAATCAATGTAAGATTACCATCTTTCAACATATAATGTCTATTACATTTACATCTAAAATCTTCTTTTAAGACTTCACCACACTCACATACCCATCCTATTTGCTTTGCTGGAATACCTGCAAACAATGCATAATCGGGTACATCTTTGGTTACAACGGCTCCTGCTGCTATCATAGCACAATAGCCAATTGTATTACCGCAAACAATGGTAGCATTGGCACCAATACTAGCGCCAGCTTTAACCAATGTTTTTTTATATCCTGCATTTCCCTTAGGATATCTTGCTCTTGGTGTTAAATCATTAGTAAATACCATGGATGGTCCACAAAATACACCCTCTTCTAATTCTACCCCTTCATAAATAGAAACATTATTTTGAACTTTAACATAATCACCAATAATTACATTGTTTGATACATTTACATTTTGTCCAAATGAACAGAACTTACCAATATTTGCACCTTTTTGAATATGACAAAAATGCCAGATTTTTGTTCCCTCACCAACCTGGACACCTTCGTCAATATAACTACTTTCATGAACATAAAAATTACTCATTTAGAACCGTCCTTTAAACTCAGATGTAGAGCAGTTATCCATTGGAAACCTAACTATTGTTCCTGTAGCTGCTGCTTTATATATAGCTAAAACCAACTCTAGTGCTCTTCTGCCTGCATAGGCATCCACATATGGTTCTCTATTATTTTTAATAGCATCTATTACATCTGCATAAAGCGGATTATGCCCGAAACCATAAACGTTAGGAGGATTTTCATGATATTGTTCCTTTACAGTATCAGAGTCATCTAAATCATCTGAAAATCTCCATTCTTCAATAACATTTACAGATTTGCCACCAGCTTTTACTGTCCCTTTATCACCAAATAAATATAAGGTTTCTTCTAAATTTTGTGGGTAAATGTTGGTAGTACCTTCAATTATACCATAACTTCCATTAGTAAAATGAATTAATGCGATTCCTAGGTCCTCAGCATCTATATAATCATGTTTTAATCGATCTGTGAAACCTACTACTTCTAATATTTCGTCTCCCATCATCCAGCGAAGTAAATCTATATTATGAATACATTGGTTCATTAATGCTCCACCATCTTGCTCCCATGTACCTCTCCATGGTGCTTGCGTATAATAACTTTCTTCTCTATTCCAACGTATATGAGCCGTTCCGTGAAAAAGTCTTCCAAAGCGTTTTTCTTCAATAGCTTCGCGAATTTTTTGAATAGATTTATTAAACCGGTTTTGGTGACATGCACATACTTTAACTCCTTTTAATGATGCAGCTTCAATTATTTTATCTACATCAAAAAGTGAAAGAGCAATTGGTTTTTCAATAATCACATTACAGTTAGAATTAATACAGTCAAGTGCAATTTGCGCATGACTTCCACTTTCTGTTGCTATAGCTACTAATTCTGGTTTTTCTTTCTCTAACATATCTATATAATTTGTATACATCCTTATCGTATTTGGTAAATTAAAAACTTTAAATTTTTCCACCATATTTTCCGGTACTATATCACAAAGTGCAACAATATCTAGATTATTTTCTAAAGCTGCAGCGATATGATTAACCGAGATTCGTCCGCATCCTATTAATGCATATTTCATCTCTGTTACTCCTTCCGTATATCACCATAAAATAATATGTTTATTTTAAAAATTGTATAAATTTGTTATATAAAACTACAAACTAATATCACATCACATAAATAAAAATGAGACTCATTATAACACTTCTATATTGTCTCTATTAATAATATTTTTCATAACATTTTTTGTATCAAAGATAGCTTTCGCATTCTTTTGAACCATTTCATAATCCACATTTGAATGAGCCGTAGTAATCATCACTAAATCATATTGAGCTATAACGTCACCACTTAAATTTTCCAGTCCTTTTTCATATACTCCATTCTCCTTATATTCAAGAACCCATGGATCATAAAAACTTACATTTGCACCCTCATCTTTTAATATATCGATTACTTTTAATGCTGGACTTTCTCTATAATCATCAATATCTTGTTTATAAGCGACTCCTAAAACTAATATATTTGAGCCATTCAAAGCTTTTTTATGTCTATTTAATATTTTACTTGCTCTTTCCACACAATACTCTGGCATTTTATCGTTAATCATCATTGAACTTTCTATCATTGAAGTATGGAAACCATATTCTCTTGCTTTCCAAGATAAATAGTATGGATCAAGTGGTATACAGTGACCACCGAGTCCTGGACCTGGATAAAAGGCTTGGAAACCATACGGTTTTGTCTTAGCAGCATCTACTACTTCCCACATACTAATGCCCATTTTATTACAAAGAATTGCAAGTTCATTCACTAATCCTATATTTATATTACGATATGTGTTTTCCAATATTTTTTCCATTTCAGCAATTGCAGGGGATGATACCTCTAAAACATCACCTTCTAAAACCGCACGATACATAGCTGATATAACTTCAGTTGCATCTTTTCCAATTGCACCTACAACTTTTGGAGTATTTTTAGTTTTATATATTAAATTACCTGGATCAACACGTTCAGGAGAGAATCCTAAATAAAAATCTACTCCACATTTTAATCCAGACCCTAATTCTAAAATTGGTTTTATTAATTCTTCTGTTGTCCCTGGATATGTGGTAGATTCTAAAACTACCATCGTTTCTTTCTTAAGATATTTTGCTATAGCTTCAGCAGAGGATTTAACATAACTGATGTCTGGTTGTTGATGGTTATCTAAAGGCGTTGGAACACAAATAGCAATAAAATCCACATCTTTTATGAAACTAAAATCTGTTGTAGCAGATAACATACCTGACTTAACGATATTTTCCAATTCAGAATCCACAACGTCACCAATGTAATTCTTTCCCTCATTTACCATGTCTACTTTTTGATCTTGAACATCGAATCCAATAGTTTTAAAACCTGCCTTAGCTTTTTCAACTGCTAACGGTAAACCAACATATCCTAAACCAACAACACCCACAATAATTGATTTATCATTTATTTTTTTCAATATTTTTTCTTTCATGTAATCCTCCTATTAATTAAGTATTTTTTCTATATCATTTGTAAGCTTTTTATAATCATATTCCCTTGCAGCAGTTAATGCATTCGTACAAATTTTGTTATACTTTTCCTGTTCCATATTATAAAAATATAAAATTGAATCAGCATACTCTTCAGGTTTTTCCAAATATTTAGAAATACCACAATCATATTTATTAATTAAGTCATCTTCTTGTGGACAATTTGATAAAATAGGTTTCCCACTTGCCATGTATTCAAATAACTTATTCCAACTACACCCATATTTCGATAAACCTGTATTTTGTACATGTACAACGTTTACGTTAGCACTCGTTAATATGCCAGCTACATATTTCTTTTCAACAAAACCTTTAAATTTAAGATTATTCAGTTCTAATCGTTTACTTAACTCTTCTAACTCTTTTTTTTCGGTACCATCACCATATATTAATATTTTAATATCCGTAAACCCACGTTCTTGTAATACACGAGCAGCTTGTACAAGTGAAATGATGTGATTCACTTTTCTTATTGATCCCATATATATTACTTTAAAAGTATTATCTGTCAAATCAATATCATTTAATATAGAATTTTCTTTATTAATATTAAATTCATCTATATCAACGCCATTATTAACTTGATATATTTTGTTTAAGTCTATTACATTATTCCATCCCTTATCAATAATGTAATTTTTTCCGCCAGACATAGTAAATACTAACTTATCTGCTTTTTTATATATCCATTTTTCTAGTTTATACAATATTTTTATTATAATATTTTTCTTTGATATTTTACTATACTCCACAATTGATTCAGGCCACAAATCCCTAATTTCTACAACAACCTTAATTTTAAATTTCTTTGCAATTAAAATAGCTGTTAGTGCAGTAAATAAATCTGGCGAGGATGTATAAATAACATCTGGCTTAGAAATTGTTTTACTTACCTTAAACAGCCTTAAAGGAAATTCTATTATATTAAAAATTCGACCAAAACCGTTTCCTTTATATTCAGTACTGCGTATAAAGGAATATTCAACTCCATCGATAATCTCCTCTTTAAGAAGCACTTTGTCTTTTATTATATTAATTTCGGAATTATGTATTTTACTAGATGTAAATATCTTAACTCTATGTCCTTTGTTAGTTAAATACTTAGAAAAATAGTAATGTCTTACCAAACCGCCCATAGATGGTGGTATTGCATAATGGTTGATGATCCATATGTTCATGGTTGATATTCTCCTTAATATACCCGCGTTTTATTAGAATTAGTATTATAACTATTACTTATTTTATTTCACTAATTCCACCTTCTAGAATACCATCTCCTTGTACAACATTTTTAATGGTCCCAAAGAAACATTTCAAATCGAACCAAAAGCTCATTTTTTTAATATATTCACCATCTAACTTTGCCTTTTCAGGAATTAATAACTCGTCTCTACCATTAATTTGTGCCCAACCAGTAAGTCCTGGTAAAACATCGTTTGCACCATATTTGTCTCTTTCTTCTATTAAATCATTTTGATTCCATAAAGCTGGTCTTGGTCCGATTATGCTCATATCACCTTTTAATATATTTATCATTTGTGGTAATTCATCTAAGCTAGTTTTTCTTAAAAATTTACCTACTTTTGTGATATAAATATCTGGGTTCTGCAAAAGGTGAGTCGGACAATCTTTAGGTGTATTTACATACATAGTACGAAATTTATATATATTAAAGTACTTCTTGTTTATACCTATACGCTTTTGTTTAAATAAAATTGGGCCTTTGGAGTCTACTTTTATTAGTATGATTAATAAAACCCAAATTGGAAATAAAACAATAATCCCTATTAAAGCCGTAAAAAAGTCAATTTTTCTTTTTATTTTCTGATAATTCATATTAATCACACCTTTACAATTACTTTACTAATATTAAATTAAACTTAATCAAAGATATATTACTCAAAAGTTGTAAGCGGTTTATAATTCTTTATATTATCAACACAATTAAAATTGTCCGTGTTATTAATAACATAAGTTGGTACAATTCTTTTAATGGTATTTCGGATATCTGCTGATTCTAAATTACATAATATTTTTAATTCTTCTAATTGATTTAAGAATAATTTATCATCAATATCTATTGGTTTACCAATATGTATTAGCTTATTACTGGTTTCCTGCATACCTTCTTCTTTCATAAGTAATTCTTCGAATAGTTTTTCTCCTGGGCGTAACCCGGTGAATTCAATCATAATATCCTCATTAGGTTTATATCCTGATAGACGGATTAAATTAGTAGCAAGATCTATTATCTTAACAGGCTCACCCATATCTAGAACAAAAATTTCTCCACCCTTAGCATATGCCCCTGCCTGTAAAACTAGAGATACTGCTTCAGGAATTGTCATAAAATATCTTATTATCTCAGGATGAGTAACTGTGACAGGCCCTCCTGTCGCAATTTGCTTCTTAAATAATGGAATAACACTTCCATTAGAACCTAAAACATTACCAAATCGAACAGCAACAAATTCAGTATTTGAACGTTTGTTAAAGGTTTGAATTATCATTTCACAAATACGTTTCGATGCACCCATAATATTCGTAGGATTTACTGCTTTATCAGTAGAAATCATAACAAATCTTTCTACGTCAAATTGATCGGCAGCTAGTACAGTATTCCATGTTCCTAATACATTATTTTTAATAGCTTCATTTGGACTATCTTCCATTAATGGAACATGTTTATGTGCAGCCGCATGATATACAATATTCGGTCTATATGTATCAAAAATATGATTCATTCTTTCAGCACTTCGCACTGATGCAATCAAAACAACCAAATTTAAATTCGGAAACTTACTTTTTAATTCTTGTTGTATGTCATAAGCGTTATTTTCGTATATATCAACTATAATTAATTGTTTAGGTTCATGAGCAGCTAACTGCCTACATAATTCGCTGCCAATAGATCCACCGCCACCAGTAACTAGAACTACTTTTTCTTTTACATATTCCATTATAGAATCTAGATCAACTTTTATTGTATCTCTTCCTAATAAATCTTCAACTTCAACTTTACGTAACTTAGTAATGCTTACTTCACCATTCATAAATTGATAGATGCCTGGAAGAATTTTTAACTCACATTTTGTTTCATTACATATTTCAACAATTTCACTTATTGTTTTTTTAGATACAGAAGGCATAGAAATAATAATCTCATCTATATTATAATGACTTACACACTCTATTATGTTATTTCTATTACCTGTTACCTTAACACCTTGAATATATCTTCCTTGTTTTTCTGGTGCATCGTCGATTATACATTTTACAACTGTATTATGTACGTGCTCACTTGAATTAATTTCTTTAATTATAGCATTAGCAGCATCTCCGCCACCAATTAACATAACTTTAGTCTCTTCTCCTACTTTTCTATATTTCCGCAGTGATATTCGTATAAAGCGATATGCAAACCTACTACCGATGGTAAGTAGAAGTAATACACCACCATAAAGAAAATAATAACTTCTTGGAATTGGAAAATGTAGAATTCGCATACCAAATATCTGCATTAAAGAAGAGACTACACATGCTGAAAAAACATTCTGTAGTTCTGTGATGCCTGCAAAAATCCAAAGGCTATGATATAGTTTAAAAATGTAAAAAATAATTAAGGTTACTATTATATTAATAGGTATATAATTCCAAATAGACTCTATAAATCTTTGTTCAATCTTCTGTGGCATTAAGTCAAATCGAAGTAATAATCCCATAGCACTAGCCATCAGAATTATTATAATATCACAAACAAAAATAAAAGCTCTTCTCACCATAAGTTGTTTATTAATAATTTTAATTTTCATTACGACTATTTCCTTTTATTTATGAGACTTTTATAAAAAAAATTTGCATATGTCCAAAATTATTGTAGCATATATAAAATATTAATGCAATAATTCTTACTTATAAAATTCATGTTATACATTTCCTTTTTAAACTATAATTAGTAATTTAATTTAAATCTCTTATTTCAACATATCTATTTAATATATAATCTTTTTGTGTATTTGTTGCACTTATTTATGTATAGTGTATAATATACTTAAAAAATAAAAGGAGTTAGTTATGAGTAGTAAAGTAAGTTCGAAACAAAATAATATAAATAATCAACAAAACAATAAAATATTGTTGTTAATACCGTTAATTATTATTCTATCGATAGTTCCACTAATAGTAAAATCGCATATGTTCGACCCAAGGTTATCTCAATTTCCTTGGTCATCTGATACGGGTCTATTCGTAGACTTCTTTCTATATTATAAACAAATATTTATTATTGGTACAAGCACAGTCATGATTATAATATTACTATATAAAATATTATTACAACGTGATTCTTTAAAATCATTTAAAATCTTTATACCATTAGCAATTTATTCTGTATTTTCACTACTATCTACAGTTATATCGTCCTACTCATCATATGGATATAGTGGTATACTTGAACAATTTGAATCAGTTTTTGTATTAATTAGTTATTGTGTAATTGCATTTTATGCGTATTTAATTATAAACACCGAGAATGACATAAAATTTATAATTAAGTATTTTTCAATAGGTATTGCCATAATAATTTTAATAGGTCTAACACAAGCTATTGGTTATGATTTTTACACAACAGAAATTGGTAAAAACTTAATTTTATCAAGAAGTACAAGAGCATATGGCGATGGTTTTTCTTTTAATTTAGGAAAATATCGAGTTTATTCCAGCTTGTTCAATCCAAATTATGTAGGCGTATATGCAGCTCTGGTTGTACCTATTTTACTAACACTATTATTTTTTACAAAAAAAATTAAAAGTTTTATATACTTTTTCTCATTACTTATTGGTTTATTAATTTGTTTATTCGGATCAGAATCAAGATCTGGATTTATCGGAATAATTATATCTATATTATTTTTATTAATTATCATTAGAAAGAAACTAATGAAGAATTGGAAAGTAGTAATCTCAATCCTAGCATGTGGATTGTGTGTCTTTTTTATAATAAATCATCTTAATAATAATACCTTAATATCAAAATTCACCAATTTATTTCAAACAAGCAAAATTGAAAAATCATTGACAAGTATTACAACATATGATGATAAAGTTTCAATAGAATATAAAAATAATACTCTAAACATAGAATTAATTACAAACAATGGTCAATTTGTAGATTTTCTTTTAACTGATGATAATAACAACATTGTAGTAAGTAAAATAGATAACTCTAATTTATTATATACAATTACTGATACACGGTTTACAGGTGTCACTATACAACCAATTGTATATGATGGCATGCTAAGTTTTCAATTTAAAGTAGATAGCTTTGGTGGTTACTTTACAAATCAAACAGGGGATAATACTTATTACTTCATAAATATCTATGGAAAACTTGATAAAATATATCCAGCAAAATCCGCTTTATTTAAAGGTTATGAAACATTTGCTTCAGGACGTGGTTTTATATGGAGTAGAACACTTCCATTATTAAAAGATCATATTTTCTTCGGATCCGGTGCTGACTCATTTGTTTTTGCCTTTCCACAAAATGATTATATCGGCCTATTTAATTATGGATTTTATGAGCAATTAATTACAAAGCCTCATAATATGTATCTACAGACTGGAGTTCAGACTGGATTAATATCACTCATGTCCATATTAGTTTTCTTTTTAATATATTTCATTTCAAGTTTCAAACTATATTTTAAGAGTAATTTTAATACTTTTACTTCTCAAGTTGGTTTAGCAATTTTTATAGGGACTATCAGTTATATGATTAGTGGTCTTTCAAACGATTCAACTATATGCGTAGCCCCTATTTTCTGGGCACTAATTGGAGTCGGTATCGCAATAAATACGATTGTAAAAAAAGAAATTCAAAAAGTGCTTTAAATTCAAGTTAAATAATATGAAGATATAATTTTTTATTTGGGATAAAGTTCATTCACTTTATCCCATTCTTTATAACAAAAATGTCTCTTTATTTGATGGATATACTCCGACCGTTAAGTCCTATTTAATTAACAACTTACGTGATCTTCGTATGTACCTATGAAATAAATAGTATTGCGTATTCATCACTGATATGTAGTGATTTAACAAAATCTATTTCCTAATCCTACACTTCGTATAAATTTTTACTATTCACAAGACAAGTAACCTAGACAATAAAATGTCAAGTAAAATTTCAGTGATTACTTTCAATATCTTTAAGAAATGTATAATAAGAAAACTAGACGTCTTATATAATCTCTTTCTGCAATCTAAAGAATAAAATATAACACAAACAGAATACTTCATTTCCAACTAATTCTCTCAATATATGATAATATCGTAGATGATGATAAAATAGACTTGTAACTTAATGCTCCAGTATAATGATGATTAACGCTTAGATCATAGCTTAAAGGAATGCTTTTATAAAATCTTCGGGCACAACCAATACTCCACCCACCGTACTCAACTCTTCGAAAGGATTCGAAATACAGAAGTCTATAGAATTAAAGAGTTTGAATCTTATACTGTCACCTATCGTAGTTGATCCCTTGAGATTCTTAATACGTTTAAGTATGGATTCACCAATGGTCCAACGGAAGGTTTCGATAAAAAATCAAGGTACTGAAGCTAATCACTTATGGCATCCAAAACTTTGAGCGTTTTCGGACACGAATTTTACACTCATGTAACTAATCAATGGTAGACTGGCACGTCGTTTATTTGTCATACTCAAAAACATAAATTATAGAACCTGCATATAAACAAAGCCCTAGATCCTGTTTTAGAGCATGATTACAGGAATCACACCCTAACACATAACACAGAGTCCTTAAAGAAAACCAAAAAAACTCCTAGTCTTACGACTAGGAGTTTTTATTTATATCATTTATTACTACAATTTAACTAAATCTTAGTAAGTAACTGTGATACCAGTTGCAGTAGGAATAGCTACTGTGTATACTCTACCAGTTGCAGTTTGAGTAATTCTTACTTCGATGCTGTATAATGTAGCTTTACCAAATGTATCTGCAGCTGGAGTTCCGAATGCTTTAGAAGATAATTCAGCTGTATTGCTTGATACATATTTGATATCAGATACTGTATATCCAGCTGGAACATTTAATAATGCAGTAATATTAGCTACACTTGCAGTTCCATCATAGATTGTATTGCTTGCTAAAGTTACAGAAGGAGCTGTAGCAGTATCAACAACTTTGAAAGTTGTAGTTGCAAGAGCTACACCGTTCTTGAAAGCAGTTACAGTATAAGTACCTGTAGTGTGGTTAATGAATGCATCTGTTACATCAAGATCAAATGATCCACCAGTTACTGTCTTAGTTTCCCAACCGTTAGGTTTAACGATCTTAATAGATACGTCAGAACCAGTTACAGCTGCGATTCTTTCATTGTTCTTGTTCTTAGTGTAAACTTCTACTGTAGTAGTAGCATCACCAGAAGCTGTAGGAACATAATGTTTATCAATATTTAATTCTTTAACACCACTTAAAGTGTGTCCAGTTTGAACTGTATCATTTGCTGTTACAGTAATTGCAACATACTTAACTGGTAAGCTTCCGCAAGATACTTTTAAGTATACAGTTCCTGGATTTACAGGAGTAAATGAATACCAAGTAGACCAAGTACCTCTGTTGTAAGTTACTTCAGCATTTGCAGTTGCGAATTCAGCTAATACATTAGTGCTTCCGCTGCTTAAAGTAAATGTTACATTGTTAGGTCCAATGTTGTTGCCATATTGATCTTTGATAGCAACTTCAAAACCTGGATTATTTAATCCAGCTGCAGCGCCAGTCATAGATCCTTGTGCACTACCAGGAGCACTGATAGAAGCAGCATAAGAAGCAGCTTGAACTGTTACAGGAACAACTTTATTTAATTCACCACTTACGATCTTAACATATCCAGTACCAGTAGCAATTGGAGTAATTAAACCAGTTACTTCATCAATAACAAGGATAGATGGATCTAAAGAAACGAATTTAACATCAGTTCCGTTAACTGCATTTTTCTTAACTCCGTATTGATCAGTAATTTGAACAAACATAGTTTTTGAAGAGTACATAGGAACAGTTGAATTTGTTGAATTCCAGTTGATATCAGAAGCTGAATCAACGATAGTATAGATGTTCATTGCGTTAGCAACAGCATCACTACCAGTTACAACGATTTGGTTAGATCTTACTTGAGTTCCAGTTGTGTAATCAGTATATACAATATATACATAAGCGATTACACCGTTAGCTAAGTTAATTCTACCATCAGCATCAAAAGCGATTGAAGATTCATAGCTAACTGCTGTATCAGCAGTAATGTCTAAACCGTTAGCATCAAATACTTTGTAAGCAATTTTGCTTCCGTAAGGATTTGTTGAAGCATTGTAAGCTTTAACTACTTGGCTAGAAGCTTCAATCTTAGCTACAGCGCCTTTAACAAAGTTGATTTCAGCTTTCATTTCTGTTTTATCAACATTAGCTACTAATGCATAAGTATTACCACTTGTAAGTGCGTTGTAAAGTTCGATTTCAATAGATTTCTTATCTGCTGAAACAGTAACAGCTTTAACATATTGTTTTACAGATGTTTTAACATCAGTAACTACAACGTCAGAAGCTTTTACTTCAGTTACAGCTGAAGCAAATTTAACACTAAGTGTGTTAGATTTAACAGCTTTAGCTTCAGTAATCTTGTTAACTACTTTAACTGTTACAGGAGCTGATTTAGCTGTAACAACATCAGTTTTACCTGCTAAGTATTCTTTGTATTTAGCTTCGCTTTGGAAAGCAAGAGCTACTACTTCATATTCGCCAGCTTCAGTTGCTGTGAATACACCGTTAGATTTGATGGAAGCTTTGTCAGCGCCCTTAGTTACTTCAAATTTAACTTTGTCAGTAGTTTTTCCACCAGTTACAGTTGTGTAATCATAGTTAAAGTTGTAGCTATCACCAACAGCGATTGCTTCTTTAGCTGGATTGTCAATTGTAAGAGTGTCAATGTTTTCTTTTACAGTTACTGTAGCTGTAAGAGTTTTAGTTTTCTTTGTAGGTAAAGTAATTTTACAAGTAATTTTAACTGTACCAATTGTTTGAGCTTCAACTAAACCAGTCTTAGCGTCTACTGTAGCAACTTTCTTGTTGCTTGTTGTCCACTTATAAGTGGATCCTTTTACCTTGTTCGCAACGTTGAAGTCATATTCTGTTCTGTCTTCATCGTTGAGAAGTAAAGTTTTAGATTTTGCATTCAATGATGGTGTGCTTGCAGCTAAAACGCCAGCAGCAGGTGCTAAAGATGTAGAAACTGTTGCGAAAGCCATCACGAAGGCTAATTTCTTTAAGAAACTTTTCTTCATATTCTTTCTTCCTCCTTAAGATATATGTTTGGTATTATATTTTCTATGTCTGTTGATGCAATTGCAGTGCAAATTGAACAATCGACACCGAAAGACATACATAAATATAATCGTTCCAATAACAAGATGATTATAACAATATTCAAACAAAAGGTCAAGTCTTTTTACCTATAATTTTACTTTTTTAATAATGTTTTTATTTTATTAGGAAGCCGTGTATTGCCTTATTTTTGACACATTCTAAGACTTAGCACGTTCATTTTCTGTCATTACTTTCTAGCATTTTTTCCCAAATAATATAAATCATTATTCTTTTGTTTGTTTGCTACTATTCTGTTTTTTTGAACTGATTATATTAAGTCAGTGAAGACTGTTTTCGCGTCTTGCGCTTGACTTGATTATATAATGCACTTTCTTTGTGTCAATTTTATGTCATGCTTTTGTCATAATTGGTTTATTTTTTTGTAATATTTACGTCAATTATTATATTTCTATTTATATATAACAAAAATGTAATTTGAAATAATACCGTTGAATGGCTTGTTTATAGCATTATTCTTAGTTTTATGGAGACATTTGATGAATTTCAGAAAAAAAAGACAAAATTTTGACTTATTTAAACATTCAGGATAATTTAAATATTATCAATATCTTTATAAGAACTGTTTAAAAAAAGTAAGGCAAGGTTTACCTTGCCATACTTGAAGAAATCATAATGAAAAAAATAATGATTTAACTAAAAAGCACATATTTAATTATTATTTTCTAATTAAGTTTCTCATTATTAATTAATAATTTGCATAACCTATATAATTTTACAAATATTTATAATTTCATGACTAAATTTATATGATTTTTCATTTATATATTTCATGACTTGTTCTAATGATTTTTCAATTATATATGTCATGACTTATTCTATATTTTTCAATTATATATTTCATGACTTGTTCTAAATGATTTTTCAATTATATATTTATGACTAAATCTAAATGATTTTACATTCATATAATTCATGACTAAATCTATATAATTTTTCATTTATATAATCGATCATCTATTTTAATATACTTAACACAACTTCCTTCATCTTATCAACATCACATACTGTATCGTGAAGTACTGGAGCGCTACGGATATCTTCGATTGCATTTGGAACTGTAGTACCTGAAAGCTTACTTAATTCATCTACTAATTCAAAATCTGTCATTGATTCATATTGTTCATCTATGGCATTCATAACACTTCTAGTAAATTTATATGGACTAGCTGTTGATGCAATGATAGCTTTTTTAGTATCGTTACTATTTGCTTTATATTGATTATAAACATATGCCGCTACTGCTGTGTGAGTATCAATTACATATCCTGTTTTTTCATACAATGATTTTATAGTTTCTGCTGTTTGCTGTTCTCCTGCATATCCAGCTATAAAATCTTTCATTATATCTTTCATATCTTCTGTAATGTCATATTTTCCTTCTTTGCTTAAGGCTTTCATTAATTCTATTGTTTTGTCTGCATTACATCCTGTTGCAATATAAATTAAACGCTCTAAGTTACTAGATATTAATATATCCATTGAAGGGGATGATGTTAATATAAACTCTCTATTTCTATCATAAACACCAGTCTGGAAGAAATCATATAATACTTTATTATCATTTGAAGCACAGATTAACTTATCTATAGGTAAGCCTAATGCTTTTGCATAGTATGCCGCTAGTATATTCCCGAAATTACCTGTAGGAACCACAACGTTAATTTGTTCACCATCTTTAATCTCACCGTTTTTTAATAAATTTACATAAGAATAAACATAATAAACAATTTGTGGAACTAATCTGCCTATATTAATGGAGTTTGCTGAAGAGAATTGATATCCCTTAGTTTTTAACTCTGCTTCTAATTCTTTATCATTAAACATGATTTTAACGCCATTTTGAGCATCATCAAAGTTTCCTCTAATTCCTATTACAAATGTATTATCACCAGTTTGAGTTATCATTTGTTTTTCTTGAATAGGGCTAACTCCATCTTTTGGATAGAATACTATGATCTTTGTTCCTTCTACGTCAGCAAAACCTGCTAATGCTGCTTTACCAGTATCTCCTGATGTTGCTGTTAAAATAACTATTTCATCTTTTACTTGATTCTTTTTTGCGGCAGTAGTTAATAAATGTGGTAGTATTGATAACGCCATATCTTTAAATGCTATAGTTGATCCATGGAACAACTCAAGATAATATGCTCCATCTGCATAAACCAAAGGAGCTATCTCTTCTGTATCGAATTTTTCATCATATGCTTTATTTATACATTTTTTTAACTCATCATCCGAAAAATCTGTGAAGAATAATTTCATCACTTCAAAAGCAACTTCTTGATAAGTCATCTTTGATAACTCTTCTGTTGTTACGAATAGTTTAGGGATTGATACTGGAACATATAAACCACCATCACTGCTAAGTCCTTTTAGAATAGCCTGAGAAGCTGTAATTGGTTCACTGTTACTACGTGTACTTTGATACATTAGATTCATAAGCATTCATTCCTTTTTATTTTATAATAATAGAGTGTTTTAAATTTTCTGTATTATAACACGTTTCATTTTTATAAACAATATTTAACTGTAATATTTTCTATTATTTATAATAACAGTTGCATAAATATTATTTATCTATCTTTTCTAATAAATATATTAAATATTTTTATAAATAAAATATTAGTTACTAAATATTCAGTAAACTAATAACATATTCAAAGTGACTAACTATTAAGGAATGTATAGATGATCTTCTCAATAATACACCTAATAATATCTTAACTAATGGATCAGGTTATAACTTTAATACGAATTACATATAAAAAAACGTGTTCTCCATTAATTAGTATCTAATGATAACCCTTATGGCGCTCTCAATGCCTAAGTCGTCACATCATATAACAATTAATACAAAAACACGTTTGTTAAGTATTTCCTATCTAACCCAGTAAATCTTCTACCATTTCTAATCACTACTGGATTACTGGTATCATTTAGTCTTTAAAAAATTCATGTCCACCATAAGCAAATAGGAATTCTAGATTATTGTCGAACCACCTCATACTGTCTGAATCAGCCCTAGATCGCGCTGAAAAATATAGTGCACCCTTAGAATAATCTTCGCCTTGCATTACCCGTTCAACAGCTTCAACCGTCTCATCCGATATGGTTACAGACCAATATCTTTTATCTTTGATCGGTGAAAATTGATATGTGTTGCCATCTTTTTGGAATACAACTTCCTTAATTGTATCAGGAAAATTATCATCCTTAACCCTGTTTAATATAACATTTGCTACAAGAATTTTTCCTTTAACATTTTCACCTGTAGCTTCTGCTTCAACGATTCTTTGAAGTATTTCAATCTCTTCATCTGATAAATCTACTACTTTCTTATCCGACTTCTTAGTCTTCTTAGATTTCTTTTTTTCTTTTGACTTATCATCTGTCTTAGTACTTTTCTCTTTCAATTCTTTTGTTTTTTCAGTCTGTTTTATTTTAGAATTATCTGTTTCTACACTTATTTTGTCCTTGGTCGAACCGCTATCAACCTCATCTTTTGCATCTGCTCCTGCCTGAATGGAGTTTGCTATGTCTGTATTAGTGTAATTATATTGTGAATCGTTTAATTGCAGGCTTAATAATGTATTATTTATTGTTTTCCCTTCTGTTACTACTTTTTGAGTGTTATCATAGACATTACCATAAAGGTTAAAATCCATTTTTAAATCGCAAAGTATTAATCGATTATTCGCATTTGTTTGATTGGTTCGTACTATTGCTTCATTAGCTGTTTCTTCAGATATCTCTGTGGCTTTTGTCTCAGTAACCTTTGCTTTCGCAAATTCTACATTAATGTCACCATCACCATAGATATATTCTGGACTAAGTATAAATAAAACCGTGGCCATTGTATATGCTATTACTGCCATACGAATTTTATATTTGCCTAAACTAAAAGGTATTAATTTAGATAAAGGCTTTCTAATCCTTTGAAGAAACGAGTGTATTTTTAGCATGCATACATCCTCTTTTCTTTTAATTTTGTAACTTCGCCTTATGAAGTTAAAGCATTCATTAGATCCCTATACATCTCAAAAAACGCTTATCATGCATTATATCATCTAGCATGTCCGTGTCAATAAGACATTCTCATTTTTGGAAGTTACAACATAATATTTTTACCATCTTTTACCACATAATGCAATTTTGTACAATTGAATCCCTTTGAAATGCATTTTTATTGTAAGATTTGTACAGTTAATTTTTAACTAATTATTAAGTATTTATTAACTATTTTACACACCTTTTTCTAATTTATACATTTTTAGAATAATTATATATTATCTATTTAAGAAAAAGTGTTGAATTTAGTAGTTTTTTAAGCATTTTTATTGTTACGTAAATGTTAATCATCTTAATATTTATGTAACAATTATCAGACTACCCCTAACCCGTTGAAACCCAATGTTATATGGGTCTTGATATGATTTTGTTGTTTCTTATCTGAACAAATGTTTTCTATTTAAATAGAATAATACATCAAGGAAAATGGAATCCGATTGACAGTTGAAACTATATATGATGTAATAATTTCATATATAATTTATAAATCGACAAAATACTCTTAATTCTGATTTTGATTGGAGGTAGCATTATGAATTTACCAGGTGTCTATGAAGCGAAAAAAAAGAATGGTGAGATTTATTATAGAATATCCATTACATTTCATAACAAACACATAAGCCTTGGAAGTTTTTCTAATGAATCCCAAGCAAATTCAGTTTATATCCTGGCATCCAAAATAGTACGCGAACAGTGTTATGATATAGATGATTATTCTGAGTCTTTTGATTTAAGTTTTGACAAATGGGTTATTTTAATTAACTTCCGTGATAATGGTATGTATTTTAAGAATCCTATCTACTTAAAAAATAGATATTTTATTTACTATATAAATAAGAAGTTATTGCTTAAATTTGATATAGATGACTTATTTTATTATGCTCATCACAAAATAATGAAGCGTGGTGGACATTTATTTGTATCCGATTATGGCATGCAAGTAAATATATTGTCTAGATATGGAATCAAGAATTATGCGGTTGTAAATCGTGATTATCGATTTGTTAATGGTGATAATACAGATTATTGTTATGGAAACATTGAAATCATTAACCGATATCATGGTGTTACGAAAAGTACTCATGGAATAAAATCGATATATACTGTTAAAATTCATATCAATGGCGATTATATAGTAGGTCGATATTTATCTGAAAACGAAGCTGCCATCGCATATAACAAGGCAACAACTATTTTAAATAATTTAGGTTTAAAAAAAGAGTTTCCAGAAAATTATGTGATTGACATAGATGAGATAGAATACGCTAGATTATATAATTCTGTTCGAATCTCAAAAAAGATTAGAAATTATATTATAGATAACTAAATATATTACTTATAAGTATGCAAGTATAGTAATATATAGCATAAAACAGCCCATTCAAACTGTTTTTCAAATCATTTCTATAAATAGTAATTTTTTCATATTAATAATTCTAATATACAATATTTTAATTAATTTGAAAAAAATGCTACCTTTTTTCAAAAAATGTGATATAATGGATTTATATTATTCTTCTTCCATTTTCATATTTCCATAAATTAAGCCATCGGTCACCTATAAACCGATGGCTAATTTTTTTTATTATTTCATACTATGATTCGCTTTCTTGAACTTCTTTTTCTCACGCAAAGGATTTAAGATCCTTGCAGATGCAAATAATAATACTGCAGAAATTACTAGTTGAATCGATATACTTAACCAAAACCATATAGTTTGAATACCCATTGATACGGATCCAAACTCATTAAATAGCGTCGATAACCTTGTTCCAGTACCAATCTGATCTTCTATCATCGAAAAACATGTAACACCTGGATTAATCAGTAATATTAATAACCAATTTCCTATATCCACCTTTTTCTGTATACCAACTGTACTTGCTATATGACCCAAATTCATCTGCATTAATATATGAATTGCCCAAACGATTAATAAGGTACCCAATCCTAGAAATAATAAGGCACCATACGTAGAAACCGTAGCTGCTGTGGTTCTTTTAAAGAAAGTCGAAAAGAATATACCAATGCTACCAATATATACAGCAGTTACCACAACTAATAGCATAAACTGAGTAAAATCCTTTAAAGTAACACCACCTACTGTAAAAACTAATGCTAATATTGGCAAACTTGAGAATGCTAGCAAAATTATCATACTTATAGATGAGGCAAGTTTACCTAATATTATTTGAAGTGGACTTAACTTTGTAGTCAAAAGTATATCTAGAGTTTGTTTTTCTCGTTCACTGGATATGGAACCAGAAGTTAACGCTGGTACCGTGAAAAGTACCAATCCAAATTCGGTTGCTATAATTATAGCATAAATTTCTAAAATATTAGAATAGTCAATAACACCACCAAAACGATTCTCATATTCAAAAGTTACATAAAAAGCAAAAAGTCCAAATAATGCTAATAAACCATTATATCCTAATAGAATAAATGCCGTTCGGATATTTCTGACACCGGTTTTCAATTCTTTTTGATAGACTGGATTTATTTTCATTTTTTCCTCCTTAATTCTGTTTTGTAATTTGAATAAATAATGATTCTAAATCACTAACTTCTCTTGAAAATGAAGAAATAAAGGCACCACTTTGTATGATTTTAGACAACAATTTAGATTCTTCTACTTCATTCCCTTTAAATAATACTGAAATGTTATTATCTCGAATGGTTATATTTTGAACGAATGGATTTTGCTTTAAAACTTCTACTGCTTGTTCTTGATTGTCTATTACTTTAATAATAATCGGCTTTGCAGTTCCTCTTGCAGATAAAATGTCATCCACTGTTCCTTTCACAACCATTTTACCCTTTTCTATAATTCCAATATGACTGCACATTTGAACAAGTTCAGGTAAAATATGAGAGCTAATTAAAATGGTTTTACCTCTATCATGTAATTCTTTTAATATTTCTTTCATTTCGAAACGAGCACCAGGGTCTAGGCCAGAAGCAGGTTCATCGAGTATTAACAATTCTGGATTATGTACAAGACATCTTGCAAGACATAATCTTTGCTTCATACCACGAGATAAATCATCTACATAATTATTCATGTGCTCAGTTAACCTGACTAAATCAAGTAGTTCTAGACATAATTTTCTAGCCTTTACACCAGCAATCCCATATATAGAAGCATAAAACTCCATATACTCCAATGCTTTTAAGTTATCATATACACCAAAAAAATCTGGCATATAACCAATTTTACTTTTTAGTTCCTTGTTATTTTTAGTGGCGTCAACTCCGTCAACATTAACTTCACCAGAATCTGCTAAGAGTAACCCTGAAATAATCCGCATAGTAGTTGTTTTTCCTGCACCATTTGGACCTACAAAACCAAAAATCTCACCCTTACCGATATCAAAGCTTAACTTGTCAAGAGCTACATATTTTCCATATCTTTTCGTAAGATTATTAATTCTTAACATTAGATTCTGCCTCCTTCCAATAAGAAATATGTGGAAGTACCATTTGATAACCATTTGATGAAAGGTCGGAACTATATCGTATTGTAATAGTATTATCATCTGTAAAATAATCCGTTACATTTGTTACACTACCACCAGTTCCAGTTTTAAATACCTCATCATAATTGCCGGTTATTTGGTTTAAGAAATAAATTTTACCTTCGAATTTTACTAAATACTCATTCATACTATCCTGGTTTCTATTTATTAAGTATTCTATAGAAAGAACTTTATCTTGCGCGGGTAAGCGATACTCAATTGTTGTTGATTCACCACTTAAATAACGGGTGGAGTAATATTTATTTTGTATACCATCAGATACTGCAAATGAATCAATACTAGAAACAAAGGTTTCATTTCCTTTATTATAATTTACATCTATCGGTATTACTACCACTTTAATACCAAAGGTTTCTATACCTTTTGATAATTTACTAATAAATCTATCAGGTAATTGTACTGTTAGCATACCATTCCAAGGAGAATCATCAATAAATCCCAAGACAAAACTATCATAGGAACCAAACATAATTTTATCCTCAACAAAATAATTAATAATATTTGACTTTTGATTTATTTCTCTGGTATTGTCTGCAATATCACTAGTTCCACCCGCTATTTCATTAATGATATTTGTATTATAGATATCATCTTTTGTGGAAAGATACACTCCTTCTTTATCATTTAATGAAATCATCTCGCCACTTGCTATAGTTCCTAAATTGACTATATACCCATCACTCATTAGCATGGAATTGGTCATATCAAAATCAAATTGATTATTTAATGTACCACTAATTTTTTCTCCGGTATAACTTACCTGTGCAGTTAATTTATTATCCTTGGTAATCGTATTTTTTGATTGATAGTATAATGGATTAAAAGCTGGATTATCCTTAATTTCTATCGTTGTTTCATTTATTCCATAATTTATGGCTGATGAAAATTGCTCTAAGAGATAATTATTCTTTGAATCTAAATTTTCCATATAATAATTATATCTACTGCTTTTAAGTTCTTTTATATTGTCGTTACCCTTATAATCAACGATGTAATCGTGATTATAAGGTGCAGTTACAGAAAAATAAACTTCATTATCTACATTAGATTCATCTTTAAAATTAAAAATCTCCACATAACTAATGAAGGGGTTGCTGATTCTCGTATCAGCTCCAACAAAATAAATAATTGTAGTAAATACGATGGCTGTAATCGGTACAACAATCCAGGTTAAACTTCTCTTATCCAACTTCTTAAGAACAAAAAACGAAATTGGGCCAATAAGCAATATATAAATTATTATGATTATTACATACTTTCCTGTTTTAGGAACATTATTATCATTAGAGTTAGTTATACTACTATTAATGGTATATCCTTTTGACGCACCATAATATTCTTCTTGAATTTTAAGTAAGTTTATTTGACTTATATTTTTTGCTATTTCAGTAAAAAAAGCAGTACCCATTGATTTGTACTTATCAACAAATCCTAAATCAATACTAAATAGTTGTATTTTACCTTGACCATAATCTAATACCTGCATTATGTCAGTATCATTTTCGTCTATAAATGAAACACCGTCTTTTATTTTTACTTTAGCTATTTCTTTATTAACAGGTATAATCTTAAGGTTATTAATAGTATTTTGCGCCCAATTATCTGGAATTGCATCTTGTATCTCTATAGCAGAACGACCATAAGTTAATAACATTTCATTTCGACTTTTAATATTTTCAATTAGATATTTTCTTTCATCTTCATAACTTTTTATTAATTGTTTTATTTCTTTTAATTTTACTTCATCCATTCCAAAAGTAATATCATCTTTACTGAATTCACCATTAAATTCAATGTCATATGTTTTACCAATCTTAGCAAGGGAATCTAAAACATTCTCCCCAGTTCCTATCACTAAAGTTCCACCCTTAAGTACCCATTCTTTTATTGCATTTAACTGAGCATCACTAAGGCGTTTCGTGTCAAAATGATTGACTACTATGACATCAAGCAAATCAAGTCCAAGATAATCATCTGATAAATTATTTTCATCGAGATAAAATACCCTACTTCCCAAAGTATTCATATATTCTAATTCATTTGGTTTGTCACTTAATACACCAAAATATAGTTGTTTTTCGTAATTTCCAATCTTGATTTTACAATCTTTTTCTACAATTGTATTATATTTTTTGTCGATTATCTTCACATGTAGTAGACCAGTGTCGTCGATCACAGGAACTGTCAATGATATTTTAGCTGATTGATTGGCATTTACCTTAAATTCTTTTCGATATGCTACATTGTCTGATGCTGATGGTACTACAATCTCAAACCAACCTTGAAAGTCTGTTTGTTTATTTTCTACATTGACTGTAACTTCCATATACCTTCCATACTTAGCAAACTGATCAAAACCATAATCTACAGTAATAGACATGGTTTCATTTGTTGCAGTTATGGTTTTTTCTAAGATTGTACTCGATTGTTCTTCCGCTTTCGTTAATATAGAAGAGTTTTTAGAAAGCAAGAAACATAAAAATATTGATATTGAAATAACACTTAATATTTTAATAAAACGTAACTTAGCCTTCATCATGTAATGTCATTACCTTCCTTCTTCTCATCCAAAACTACTTCAAAGACAGTACCATCAAAGTCACTTTTTACCCCAATGGTGCCACCATGCATAACAATAATACTTTTTGCAATTGCTAAACCAAGTCCAGTACCACCTGTTTCACTTGATCTAGATCCTTCTACTCGAAAGAAACGTTCAAATATATTCAGTAAGTCTTTTTCAGGAATTAATCTACCATAATTTGTTACGGATACTATTACTTTACCATTTTCTTTTCCTAGTTTTATATTTACACTCTTACCATCTTTTCCATATTTAATTGCGTTACTAATTAAGTTAGCAAATGCTCTTGCTAACAAATTACCATCAGCTACTACATGAACAGAATGTAAGTTAGTGCTAAAATCATATTCTAATCCACTTTCTTGAAAACTTGGATAAAATTCATCCACAAGTTGATTGATAAATTTTACCATATCAATTTCAGAGAAATCCATTGTTACTTCACCAAAACTGAATTTTGTATAGGCAAACAAATCTTCAATTAATTTCTCAAGCCTTTTTGATTTATTATAAGCTATCTCAATGTATCGTTGTCTGGTATCAGAATTTAATTTATTCTGATCAGAAACTAATTCTAAATAACCAATAATTGATGTTAATGGAGTTCTTAAATCATGCGCCACACTAGTTATTAATTCATTCTTAGTATACTCACTTTTACGGTCATTCTCAATTAATTGTTTGATATCATCTGCCATTGTATTTAGTTTTGATGCGATAAAAGCGAACTCGTCTTCGTTCTTGATATAGATCCTGGTATCAAAATTTCCCGCTGCAATCTTCGTAATTCCTTCTGCAATATCTTCTAAATAACTAGCAAACTTTTTCGTCAATAATAAAAAATACGTAGTAAACAACACAAGCCCAATAATAATGGCTGTAATAATGATGACAGCTATCAAACCCTTACCTGGTGGCTGTATTTTAGGCTCCATAATACGATTCTGGATGTTGTTATTCGCTAAATTATTTATGGAATTGAGATTATTCATTAAGTTGCTTCCGATATTTTCGGATTGTTGCATTTTTGCATTTACATCGTCATTATTTAGGATTTGATATACTAAATAGACTCCAAAAAATAATGCAGCCTCTGTTAGGAGTGTATATACTAAACTTAGAAGACTGTAAAGTACTATCTCAAATCGAAAACTCCGAAATATACTATTTTTCAATTTTATAACCTACTCCCCAAACAGTTTTTATAATCTGCGCATTACGAGAATCCATTTCTATCTTCTCACGTAATCTTCTAATATGAACCATTACTGTATTGTTTGCTTCATACATTTTCTCGTTCCAAACTCTTTCAAAAATTTCATCCGTACTAAATACTCTTCCTGGATTGGACGCTAACAAATACAAAATATCAAATTCAATAGGTGTTAATTTTACATCTTTTCCATATGCTATCACTCTATGATCTTCTTTATTAATAACCAAATGATTCACAGCGATTTCTTTATCTATCTTTTCTTCATGTGAATTTGGATTAAATTTTGTAAATCTTCTAAGTTGTGATTTTACACGAGCTGTTAATTCCAATGGATTAAATGGTTTTATTACATAATCGTCCGCACCTGTGCTTAATCCAATAATCTTATCTATATCAGCTGACTTTGCACTTAGCATAATTATTGGTATGGTATTTGTCTCACGAATGGTTTTACACATACTTAATCCATCAATTCCAGGCATCATAATATCTAAAATGATTAGTTGGATATCTTCATTATCAAGAATCTCAAAACCTTCTTTCGCGCTATATGCCTTAAATACTTTATATCCATCGCTGACTAAATGTATCTCAACAAGCTCTGCAATTTCTTTGTCATCATCTATTACTAAAATGCTTGTTTGTTCCATGTGTTTTTCCATCCTTTCAATGAGTGCTATGTATCATCATACTAGCATAATTGTCTTTAAAAGTCTTTACTTTTTTCTTACAAAACCTTATAAATTCAGCACATCAAGACAGAAAAAGGTAAAAAAATAACCTCCAATCTTAGGGAGGTTTTTAATATGAGCAGCACTATAAGCCGAGTTCTGTATTAGATGATCATCTATCTTTGCCATATGTCACCATATGGCTCATTGTCAATCGACAAATCGCGACCTACCCTAAAGCACGACGGGCAGCCGTATCGCTTTAAATTCGGTCTTGCTTCGAGTGGGGTTTACATATGCCCTGATTGTTACCAATCAAGCGGTGGTCTCTTACTCCACCATTCCGCCCTTACCGATTAAAAATCGGCGGTATATTTCTGTTGCACTATCCTTAGAGTCGCCTCCACCGGACGTTATCCGGCACTCTGCCCTATGAAGCTCGGACTTTCCTCACCTATGACCTTTCAGTACTTATAGGCGCGATCATCTGTGCTACTCACTAACGTATTCTAACACGAAACTTCTAGAAAGTAAAGGCTCGTATTTTGATTGGTTAAATATACAATTCAATTATCTCTTCTGATTACTTGGTCCAATACCTTCATCTACAACATTATGTGTTTGGTTTTGATTTTCGACTTTTCTTTTATTAGTCACACTATTAAACATAGCATGATCTTTTTTTTGTTGTTGTTTTTCTATTTTACTTTTATCCATATTGTCCTCCATGCTGCTTATAACCGTTAATTTAGGTATAAGCCAGTTTTGAAAATTAATCAGCTAAATTACAAAACAGCTATCTGCTTCCTTATTAGTATGGGTAAAAGTACATTTATTATGTATTAAATAAAATCACTTTAATATAAGTAACGATTTTGGTATAAAGGTGCAATTATAAATTCACTTTTTAATTTGTTAGGTAAATTATCAATGCGTAACTCAATACAAAATTAGTTTGCATACAATTTATACATGTTTTTACTTCAGTTGCAATAAGCAACAATATTCAGTTAAAAACACGTATAAATTGTATGATAAATAAACATATCTTTGATAGTTTGAATTTGCCAATAACTATACGAAAGATTTCAATAGTATTTGTAATATCAAACTTTAAAACAACTGCCTCCTACAAATTCTTTTAATATAGAATTTTGTGGTACTGCTTCACTTCCGACACCTAGGAAGTAATCCAAAAATTTTAACAATCTCTTAGCTTCAATAAATTCTTCTGAATCTCGATCAATACCAAACAACACAGGTTCAGCATATTGTTTTAGAATAGAAAGTTCATATATTAAAGCCGAATTAAACATTACATCTGCATCTTCTTGAAACGGAAAAATATTTTCTTCTTCCCCACGTCTTACGGACGCCCACATACCTATCGTTTTTTGCCCGGATGCACCGCGAGTTCTTGCATCACGCACCATTCTTCTTAAAAGCCTAAGATCCGTTGTTGGAATTCGGTTATGTTCATCAATATTCAAAGAAGTTAATGCACTGATATAAATCTTAAATTTGCTTTCTCTTGGTAAACTATAGGATAGTTTATCATTAAGCCCGTGAATACCTTCTATGACAAGAATATCATTGGGACCAAGGGTCTTATAATTACCTTTATATTCCCTGTGACCAGTCTTAAAATTAAAACTCGGAAGTTCGACCGTCTTACCAGCTAACAAATCAGTCATATCTCGATTAAATGTCTCTAAATCTATTGCTTGTAGCGATTCATAATTTGGCTTACCATATTCATCTAGGGGTGTATTTTCTCTTTCTACAAAATAATCATCAACAGCAATTGGATGCGGATTTAATCCATGAGTTCTAAGCTGTATTGATAATCTATGCGAAAACGTTGTTTTCCCTGAAGATGATGGACCTGCAATCATAACAAATTTTTTATTTGCGGAATGCTTAATTTGTTCTGCGATATCACTGATTTTAGATTCTTGTAGTGCCTCTTGTACTAGTATTAAATCATTTATTGTACCATTTACAATAACATCATTAAGAGCAGCTACAGTATCTATGTCCATTCTTTCTGCCCATTCATTGGATTCTTTTAAGGTATTAAATAATTTTACTTGTGGCTTAAAAGGCTCCAACACTTTTGGATTCTTTTTATCAGGCAATAGTAACATTACCCCTTTATCATACCGAAAGAAATCAAAAGCTTTTAGCATGCCAGTACTAGGTGGCATAAAACCATAGTAATAATCTTCGAATCCTTCTAAATTATAAATGTTTGCTTTTGAAACTCTTCGATACCGAAATAATCGTTCCTTATCATGCATACCATACTGTTTAAATAACTCAATGGCATCAGCCGTTCCAATTGATTTTTTATAGATTGGATAATCATTATTAACTATGGATAGCATTTTTTCTTTTATTAATTTTATATGTTCATCTGTAATATTCGTATCCATTTTTACTTGACAAAACAAAGCATTACCGATTTTGTATTCAACTGATACCTTTTTTAAATTGTCTGACCCTATTATGTTATAAATAGCTTTTAACATTACTAAGGTCAACCCTCTAACGTAAGTCTTATAACCAGCGTCTTCTGATGTAGTTACAAAACGAATTGTGCAATCCTTATTAACAGTTTTAGGTAGCTCGCGTAATCGATTATTAACAAACACTAGAATGATATCTTCTTTATAGTTCGGTTGATATTCTTTACTTAACTCTAACAAACTAATCCCAGTGGGATATTCTTTTATTTCACCATTAATCTCAATTTTTATATTCCCTTCCATGAAGCCTCCTTATAAGATTAAATTATATTAGTATAAACAATGAAAAGTTGTTTTCTATTATCAATGCATTTTTTCACTATTTAAGATTGTTTTCTCGAATAAAATAGTTATATAGTAATTTTCTATTTTAGTGACAAACTATTAATTATCTAATTTAAAAATTAAAAGTTCGAGCCTGAAAAGTCCGATTACTTAAAATGAATAACTTAATATTCATATTTCCGACATAGATGGACTTTTGGTGCTCGAACCTATAATTATTTTAATATATTCTTATTAGCTATAATATGATAATGCTTCCTGTATATATGATATTTCCTCGTTTAACTCATTCATTCTTTCCATTGCTTTTTCGGATGGATTTTGTTTTAGTTCATCTATTACTTGATTCTTAATCCTTAGTTCTCTATTCAGATATCCGAAAGCAACTGAATCTTTTTGTTCCAACAATAATTTTCCATACTGATAAAAAAGCTCTTTATCATAAATTTGTTTCCCTGAAGCTGGTTTTGCCTTAATAATCACATAAAACTTGCCATCATCAATTAGCATCTCTTCCTTAGTAATCTCAAAACCCATATCATGCAAAAAATGTCTTACTAAAAACAGTTCTGATTGTGGTTGTAATACTAGCTCTTTTACAGTCTGTACTACAGAAAAACCTTCTTTTAGAATTCGTACTACTAAAGCTCCACCCATTCCTGCTATAAGTATCGTATCTGCTTCATTGGGGTTCATCTTTTGTAAACCATCTGATAGTCTAGTATCAATTTGGGTACTAAGGTCCTTATTTATGATATTTTCTTTTGCTCGTTCTAAAGGCCCTCTATTAACGTCCATTGCAATTACATAAGGTGCTATGTCATGTTCTATGAGATATATAGATATGTAGGCATGGTCGCAACCTACATCAGCAACTCTGTTTCCTTTCGTAACAGAATCAGCAACTGCCTTTAATCTCTTTGATAATTGCATTAATACCTCTTTCTATTCCAAATAATCTTTTAACTTGCGGCTGCGACTTGGATGTCTTAATTTTCTTAAAGCTTTCGCTTCTATTTGTCTAATTCTTTCTCTTGTAACATTAAATTCTTTTCCTACTTCTTCTAAGGTACGGGCTCGTCCATCATCTAAACCAAAACGTAATCTTAACACTTTTTGTTCACGGTCCGTTAATGTTCCAAGTACATCTATTAATTGCTCCTTTAACAGAGTAAATGCTGCTGCGTCAGCAGGAACTGGTACATTATCATCTTGTATGAAATCACCTAAGTGACTGTCTTCCTCTTCACCAATTGGTGTTTCTAATGATACTGGCTCTTGAGAAATTTTCTGTATTTCTCTCACACGTTCTACTGGAATATTCATTTCTGCTGCAACTTCTTCTGGGGATGGTTCTCTTCCAAGCTCTTGTAATAACTGTCTTTGAACTCGTATTAACTTATTAATCGTTTCAACCATATGAACCGGTATACGAATTGTTCTGGCCTGATCTGCTATAGCTCTAGTAATGGCTTGTCTAATCCACCAGGTTGCATAGGTACTAAATTTAAAACCTTTTGTATAATCAAACTTTTC
>JARBTX010000052.1 GCA_029239975.1 Anaerocolumna sp. | reverse complement strand
TTCAAGGTTGTTTTATTGTTCAGTTATCAATGTTCGTACGCTTGTCTACTTTCGTTTCGAGCGCTTATTTACTATATCATATTCAGAATTGTTTGTCAATAACAATTTTTATTTATTATTTTCTGAATATTTAATCCTTTCATTAACGAAAGGGAGTTAATATTAACATTTGTTCAAACAATTGTCAACACATTTTTCAAATATAAATATTATAAAATATGATATTGTCTGAGTTATTATGTTAACACGGTTATGCTAATATAACATATTTTGAATTGTTTGTCAAGCTATAACAATTCTTTTTATTATCAGACATTTCCTTGTACTGTTTGCAACAAGGACATTTAGAATATCATCAATTTAATATAATGTCAACCTATATTTAAAATAAAATAATCTGTATGTATGATATATTTCCTCTCTCATTATAACAAAAGAAGAATTAGATAGATGACTGTCCAATTCTTCTTGCATATTTTATATTCAGCTGTTATCTGTTATTCTATATTATCTAATTATGTCTTCGGAGACTTGATAAATAAAAACTATTCATTCGTATCATTCTAATTTGTTTTTACTTTTTCTTTTAAATTTATTGAAAGTGTTTTAAGTGAGTTCATCTCTGTATTAATACTTGATAGGTGTGCATTCTGTTCTGCAATGGTTGCACATATTTCCTCAGAAGTAGCCGAATGATCAATTGAAATATTAGCTATATTTCTGATAGCGTTCATAATTATATCAAAATTATTTGCCACTTCTTCTATATAATCACTTTCTTGGTAAATAGATTTATTTAAATTATTAAAACTATGCTCCATAATATCATAACTATTCTTTAGAGTTACCATAATACCTGTACCATTCTCAACAGAGTCTTTACCTGCTTTTACTTGATCTAATGTATTATTGATTGAAGCCGTTAATGTTTTAAGAATATTTGTAATGTTATTGGTAGATTCATGGGTTTGAACGGAAAGTTTTCTAACCTCTTCAGCTACTACTGCAAAGCCTTTCCCTTGTTCTCCAGCTCGAGCGGCTTCTATGGAAGCATTTAAAGCCAACAGGTTTGTTTGTCCTGCTATTCCTACAATATCTTCTAATAAGTCATTAACGCTAGCCATACTTGTTTGTAAATCTACAACAGTATGAAATGCAACCTCAATACTCTGTTTAATACTATGTATTTCACCATTCATTTTTATGACTTGGTTAGAATTTTCATGCACTTCTTTTGATATTGTAGTAGAAGTATTAACTACTTCCTGTGCAAGATTTTTAACTTTTTTCATGTTTTGTATAGAATTATTTGCTACTTCACTCATATTGGTAGAATCTTGTGATTGCTTATAAATACCTTCTGCCATTTGATTTGTTGCAAAAAGAACATTGTTACTTGAAATCTCTAATTCTGATACACTATTACTTGTTGTATGTATACCTTTTTCTAATATATCTATTGTTTGTTTTGCTGATTCCATTATGTCATTTAATTTATAGACCACTTCTTCAGCCTCTTGTTTTGCAATTACCGCGTCTTTTATATATTGATACCCCCAGCGTGTTAATACAACTAATATAATCGCTGTAAGGTCCATACGTATTACGTTACTAATTCCTTCGCTCATAGGTAAATCAGCTATTAGAAGCCCACTTTTCAAATAAAATATCGGTATACAAGACATTATATTAATTGCAATTAAATTAAATATAACTATTTTTTGATCATAATATAAACTACTCATAACCATGCATGCTACCATAATTGTAAAGAATGTCGTTAATTCCTTTTCTTCAAGCACAAGTAACATATTTATAGTAGCTGGAATAAGGGGAAGCAAAATACTCTTGATGAATTGTGGTATTCCTTTTATCATAAATGTTACTAAAGCTAAACCCAATGCTATACCTAGCGAAATACAGTTAATAAAATTCCCTTTTACTAGATTTAAAGCTATGAGTGCAATTACAACTAAAGCTATAAAACCTAGATTAAACATATTAGATTTATGGTAATTAATATGTACTATCTTATTTTTTTCGTTCATGAGCTTCTCCTTTATCCTTTGCAATATTTATCAAGATGTAACACTGAACTTAACGTAAGGTTACAACCATTGAAAATTAGTAATAATAGTAAATTTATTATATTATACTAAATTCTACAAAATCTTCAAGTTTTTTCTTTCTCTAACAAACTAGATTTGTTAACGAACAAAAGAGCACCTCTTTGAAATAATTTTGTATTTTAGCGTCCTCCATTTGGTTGACTAACAAAATGTTAACAAAGCAATGCTCTTTTATTATGTATTACTCTTTTATTATGTATTACTCTTATATTATCTATTACTATTTTAATTAAACTTATTATTATAAAATATCATTGAAGAACCAACTTATTAATCAATTATCAACCATCTGTCTTCATTGCTTCTATAGCGCTAATCTTAGTAGCTCTACTAGCAGGGTAATAACCTGATATAATGCCAATGAACATAGCAAATCCTGCTGCAACTAATGGTAACCATAATGGAATCACTGAAAATTTAGCACTTTCCATATTATACATATAATTGGTTGATAGTAATGCTTTAAATAACGGCTGACCGAATTTATTGATACCCCATGAAGCAATATAACTTATAATAATACCAATAATTCCACCTAATAATCCAATCATCCCTGCTTCAAACAAGAATAATTTTTTAATATCACGTATAATACATCCTAATACCTTCATAATACCAATCTCTTTTGTACGTTCATAAATTGACATAATCATCGTATTAGCAATATTGATAGCTGATACTAACATAGCTATTGCACCGATACCACCTAACACCATTTGAAGCATGTTTGATGTTGCTTGCATTGGTTTTAAAATGGACGCTAGACTTGTTGATTGAAACCCAAGTTCTTTCAGTTTATCTTGTACTTTTGTTACCTCATTTACATTATCAACTGTTATATTGATCTTCTGATATGTTGCAATTGAATTTAAAGCCTTTTTACGATCTTCAACTTTTAATGTATTAGCATATTTTTTATACAGTGTCTTGAAGTAATTAATATCCATATAACACATATAATCATATTCCCAATTATTAGTTTTTTCCATGATCGCATAATCCTTAATCTTCATGGTAAAAGGTTTCTTACGTTCATTTACTTGGTATTGATAAGGATCAAATTGAAACGTAACCTTATCTTTACTCAAATCCACTGATTTGGTAGTATAATTTCTACTATGTGGATTGTAAAAATTCATAAGTGAATCACTACCAAATATTAAAGGATAATTATTTGCGGGAGTCGGATAACTACCTGTTGTTAATAAAGGAAAATCAAAATCATCCAAAGTACTGCTATCAATTGCATATACTTGCATATAAGCTTCAAATTTACCAGAACGCAAAACCGCATTCGTTGATATAATTGGTGATACTGCTTTGACATGCTCTAAACCTTTTATTTGTTCAACCAAATTATCGTCCATTTTCTGTTCTTTGGAATCGATATAATTGCCATCTTCATCTGTGATTGCAGCATATCTTTCCACAGTAATTGTGGTCAAGCTTCCCAACTCCATTACCTGTGACTTAAAATTCGTATTCATACCGATACCAATTGATATCATAACTACAATGGATATTGTGCCAATTATAACTCCTATAACTGTTAATGCTGTTCTAGCTTTACGGCGACTTAGATTTCTAAGTCCCATCTTAACTAAATCACTAATCCTCATATAGCTCAAATCCTTTTTTGATTTTTCTCTTAGCTAATAATAATCCTAATAGAACACCAACAACTATTGTTAAAGCTGATATACCAATAACGAAAGGCCAACTAGATAAAATGGGATCTTTTGGGCTTACAACTTCACCACCAATAATTTCACCACCCATTTCTCCAGTTACGTCACCACCTGCAGCAACATTTATGTCTGCAGATTCAACCTTTACCGCTTCTTGATTTATGAAATCTGTTCCTATGGTGTTTACACCATCTAATACTACATGAACATTTAAATCTTGATCCATTAATACTTTCATAATAATCCTCCATTCTACTGAAACACAAAACATTTTGGTTCAGCTAGACCTATTCTGCCTCTTCCTGTTTTCTTAATTTTTTACGATGCAAACTTAAAACTACTTTTCTTGATACTGGTATAGAGATAACCAAGAAAGCTATCTGCATAATAATAAATAACCAAGTAGGAAGTATTGCAGCCTTTGCTGGTTCAATGACTGGTCCCATACCCCCTGGTACTTCACCATCTGGGAAAGGTTGTGTCATTTCTCCTTGAACGGTCGCTTCGAATTCTTTGGTTACGGATACCTCGTCCCCATTACTATCTTCAAACGTTACAACTAAAGTTCCTTTTGCTTGACCTTCAATTGTAGGAATTACTTCAAGTTCTGCAAATTCAGAATATCCTGATTCTACATTACCGATAAAATACATACTACCAGTACTTAAATAGAAATCTCCTTCGATGGAAGCATGAACATTATTTAAAGCAGATTTACCCATATTATAAAATTCAAAAGTTAAAGCAGTTGGTTGATTTATTGTTGGCATATCATATCCACCAACCATAATATTATCAACAACTGGTCTTGAATTTTCAACTGCTTGTAGATTAATAGTTTCAGTAACTTCTACATCGTTCATTTCACCAGTTTCAGGATTAATTTCGGCACCATCATAATCATATTCAATCTTTATTTGTAAAGGATATGCTTTTGTAGTAGCATCTGATTTTACTTTTAATTCCATAGTATTATGAGCTGTTTCACCAGCTGGTATCTCTTTTATATAAAATGTATTACTTCCCTCTGTTACCGCAAATATGTTATCCGCTTGAGTTACAGTAACTTTAATGTTTTTTGCATCTACATTGGTATGTGTATTATAAATATCAAAGTTAAATTTAAAAGTACTTCCTGCTCTCAGTTCATCAAGATCTGTAGAGAAATCACTAATAATTAACTTTGGTTTACTTGAAGTTCCATTATTTTGTATATCTAACACATAAAGTGTTGCTGTATCACTCCATAAAGCTCCATCAGAATCCTTGTATTCATACTTAATTTCAAGGTTACTCATTCCCTCTGGACTAGTGTCAGATACTTTTAACGGAATAGTTATTCTTGCTTTTCTGCCACCATCTAATTTACTTATGTATTGATATGGTTCCGCATCTATTGGACTGAAGTTAGCACTTGTAAGGTTTGTAATTGTAATTTTAATTTCACTTATATTAATTTTACTTTTATTCTCTAGATCAAAGGAAACATCAACACGAGCACCTGCATTAGGTTCATTTGGACTTTGAGCAACATTGCTTACCACAATGTTTGGTTTACCTTCCGCTGATACACCATCTGCACCAACTATCTCCAAATATAATTTCGTAGTTGTTGTAACCGTTACTCCAGCATCATCTTTATATGTAATTGTTAATGGTAATTCTTTTAATCCTACTGTAGCCTCTTTTGATACAATCAAAGGTATTTTAACGTCTACTTTATCGTTAGCTTCAAGGCTTCCTGCTGATATTGTTTTTGTCGTGAATTTAGGAAGAAAACTTGTAGTTCCTAATCCTTCAACTAATACTTCTATATCATCAGCATTTGATTCTCCAATATTTTTGATTGTTGCTACATAGGTAAATTCATCACCTGCTTTTAATTCGCTAGCACTTTTTGTGCTTTCAACTTCTATCTGCGGAGACATGCTATTAGAATCGATATTAATATATATCTCATTTGTATTTGAGCCTTCAACACCATCAATATTTTTGTATTCCATCTTTAATGATAGCTTTTTTGTTCCTGCTGTAGCCGTTGATGCTATTTTTACTGGTAACTTAACTTTATAAGATTGGCCAGATTTTAGAGTTCCGTTATCACCAACTAGTTGCTTTAATTTTGAATACTTTGGTACAATTCCTACTGCTTCATAACCATCAACACTAAAATATGTATTATAAGCTGTAATTTCTCCTTCGTTTTTAATCACGAATGTAAGTTCTGTTTCATTTCCTATTACAGCATTGTCAAATTCCACACTATTTACAGTAAGTTGTGCTGGTTCTTTTTCTTTATCAACTACAAGATAAAAAGTTGGTAAATCCAATGTGTAAGTATCACGTGAATATGTATCTACATTAAGTGCTGTAGACTCAACAGTTACTTTAATTTTATATCTTGCTATTTCAGCTGTTTCTTTTAGTTTTAAATCAAATTCAATATTTGTAGTATTAAGATTTGATATTCCAGTTGGTGGGTTATCAGCTGAATATCCTTCTGCAGTTAGTTTTATATTAGATGCAGTGAATGGCATATCTTCTGTATTAACCGTTATCTTTGGCTCTGTAATAAATGCACCAATAGCCTTTACTGGTAACTTAATATGTACTGTTTCACCTGGAACACCTTTTATGTCATCCACATTTCCAACAAAATTAATTGCTGATGCTTGATCTAAATACATGCCTGCTTTAGCAGTAATTATATTACCCAGAAAATTACTAATAACGAGTGCTGTTGTTAATAATGCAACGAGTAGTTTTTTGAACTTTTTCATTTTTCTTCCCTCTTCCTTTATTATACTAAGTTACCTTTATGAACAATTTTATCTATGTCTGGTTATGCTTTATAATATTTAATATGATTGAATCGTTCTACTTTCAGAAGTAGTTTAATCTGATTTTAAACTATCAGTCGCATTTTCAACTAGTTTAACTTCACTATTATCCACGTTCAATGGATCTGCAGTTGTTAATGTTTCTGGCTCTATTTTTGCTTTACTTTCGTTGGATTCATCTGCGTTAGCAACATCATTGGCTGATTCCAGGTTTGTTTCTGCTATAGCCGTTTCTTCATTCACATCCATAGCTTTTTTAGTATCACGAGTCTCTATACTTTGAATTTTACCATCTAATATGTGTATGATTCGATCGGCAAAATTAGCAAGTCTTGGATCATGAGTAACCATAACAATTGTTTGATTGTACTCTTTTGCTATACCTTTTATTAAATTCATAACTTCCATTGCTGTTTTCGTATCCAGATTACCCGTTGGTTCATCTGCAAATACTATTTCTGGTTTAGCAACAAATGCTCTTGCTATACCAACTCTTTGTTGTTGACCACCACTCATTTCTTTCGGCTTATGTGACATACGAGATCCTAAACCAACTTTTATCAACATATCTTTTGCTAGTTGTTTTCTTTTCCTTGCCCTAACACGTTTAAATACCAGAGGGAATTCTACATTCTCTAATGCTGTCATGGAACTCATTAAGTTGTACGATTGAAATACAAAGCCCAAATATCGTTGCCTAAATCTGGCTAAACTATTTTCATTCATTTTATGGATTTTTTTACCCTTTATAATTATCTGTCCACTTGATATTTTTTCGATTCCAGCCATTAGATTAAGTAACGTCGACTTACCTGAACCGGATGTACCAAGCAAACAGCAGAATTCACCTTTTAATATTTCAAAGCTTACATCATCAACTGCATAGATCTTTTCACTACCCATTCGGTAAACTTTTTTTACATTTTTTATCTCGATTACCTTTTCAATCTGGTTTTCCACCCCAACACCTTCCTCTCCTTTTAAATTCTTGTCTCCGTATAATCCTACTCCAAATATCTTAAATAAAGACTATATTAATTCTTAAGTTTTTCTGACATTTTGTTAAATAATGTCAGGTTTTATATTAAGATTTAATATTATTTATCAATTGTTCGTCCTCTTTTTTTTCTAATTTATGATCAATAAAACGAACAAATAACAGTTTTATTAATGCACCTACTGGAACAGCTAAAAGCATACCCAAAAGTCCCCCAATTGCATTACCAAAAATCAAAAATATAATTACTAATACTGGATGGATTTGTATACTATGACTTAAAAGTTTTGGTGCTATTACATTACCATCAATTGCTTGTATGATAAACAAAGCAATTAATGCTATAATGAGCTCTTTGTATTGGCCATTAATAAGACAAACTAATGTTGTACTTAAATAAGCTATGATTGGTCCACAATATGGTATTAGGTTACCAATTCCTGCGAAAACTCCGATTATAACTGCAAACTTAACACCTACAATTGATAGCAATAAGCAAATTAACCCCATCATCACTAGAGCATCTGTTAACTGGCCTCTGATATATCCTGAAAAAACGGTATCTGCATCTACTAAAAAATGATTAATTTTTTGGTTCCATTTTTTACTTAATAAAGCATTTCCGACTTTCTTTAAATATTGCCTAATTACAGCACCATCTATCATAAAATAGATTCCAATAATAAATGAAAATAAAAATGTAGTTATATATGACGAGATATTGGTAATAGAAGAAAGGATAGACATACCAATTCCTTGTATTGTATTTAAAATATAGGTTGTTGCATTTTTAATATATTGTGATATCTCCGTTGATTGGATGTTTAAATCATTTAACTTTTCAGTAACCGAATTTACGAAATCTTTAAAACTGTTCATATAAGAATTAGCTAATAAAACAATATCATCAAAATTCGCTAATCGTAATTGATCCGTTACACTATATACAAGTAATGATACGATACCTACAACACATAAAAATATAATAAGAATCGTTGTAAAAACTGCCCATGTTCGACTTGATTTTAATTGTCTCTTTCTAATACGAACTTTGTCAAATCGCTTTTCAAAAAATCCCACAATTGGATCAAAAAGGTAAGCAAATACAAATCCAAAAACAATTGGTTTTGCAACTCTTACAACCCATTTCAGCGCAATAAAAAACATTGCAAAAATAGTTGGTGCACTCTTCGCTACTAAACTCAAGCAGTAGATTATAACACAAGTGATTATTACATAAATCGATATTAATGTGTATCTTTTGTTTAATTTGTCATTCCACTTCATTTTTGTCTCCCTAATAATATTCTAGGTAATTACAAGATGCAGATATGCATTTTATAATTACCTAATAATATTGATCTTTCATTATTTTTTATATATGATTCAGGCTTTTTTCATCTTCTCAATATAACAGAACATATTTACCTGATTTAGCCATTTTACCACGTGTTATTTATTTTATATGCTCAATGTAGGTTTTAATGCAATCAACACAACCATCTATACCAATATAATCACTTCGTATGGATAAGTGGTAATTTTCTGCTTTTCCCCATTTTTCATTTGCATGATAATTATAATAATTAGCACGTCTTTTATCAATTTTTAAAATCTCATCTTCTGCCTTTGCTTTGGGAAGATTTTCAATTTCAATGGCTCTTTTGATTCTGTATTCTAGCCCAGCCCATATAAAAATATTAATTACATTAGGCATATCCTTTAATACATAATCAGCACATCTTCCAACTATCACACAAGGTCCTTCTTGCGCTACTTTTCTAATAACATCGGATTGTGCTAAATATATTCTATCATCTAGTGACAAGTGGGCAAAGCCAAGTTCCTGATTACCATACGCATTCATACCCATGGCAATTGAGTATAATAAACTATTGGTAGCTTTTTTTTCGGCATTTTCAAAGGCTGCTGTTGAAAATCCACTTTCCTTTGCTGCTCTTTCAATTAATTCTTGGTCATAGAATGGAATTCCAAGGGTATCAGCTAGTTTATTTCCTATCTCTCTTCCTCCGCTGCCAAATTGGCGACTAATTGTAATAACTTTATTCATGATAATCACACTCCAGTCTTTTTTCATTCTTATACCAGATTATTACTAGATTTACAATTTTATTATATCATAGGAAAAACCTTTATGGAATACAAATTTCATGTTTCTGGAATTGTTAATAAAAATTTTTTATATATTTAAGAAATAGTTTTTCTTTAAAAGTTGCCTTATTATATATTGATTTGATAATTCTCGCATAAATAATATCTGCTTCTTCTAACTCTTGTTTTGATAGTTTCGTACGATCAAATCTAGCTCTTAATGCAATTCTTGTAAATCTTTTAAAACCGCCTTGTTCCATAAATGTGATACTTTGTTCAATCTGCTCAGCATATTGTTCTTCTGTTAACGTATCATCTTGAATTAAGTTGTAATGATCAAAAACTCTCTTAATTTCTTTATACAAGATAATAGTTCTTTCTTTGGAATTTGCTGAATGTAATTTATGATTTCTAAAAAATCTTATTAGGTAAGCCCTTATTAAGATAATCAATATACTTGTTATCAAAATTCCAATTAAATATTTAATAATCAACCATACTTTGATTAAGTATATAGAGATACTATTCTGGTTATTATTTTTTTCACTATCTATATTTGATTTTGTAGTTTTATCCTTTAAATTTTCGTTAATGACCGTAGGTGTTGGTGTAATGCGATTATTCTTTTTATCCACATCTTTATTCACTTGATTATTATTCGATTCGAAATTTCCTGCACTTATAGTTCCAGGATCTTCTAGGCTTGACTGCGGTAATGTGATATCAGATGAATATCCTGGTGTAAACTCAACTGGAACCCATCCAAAACCATCAATATAAATCTCAACCCATGCATGGGCATTGGAATCAAGGATATTAATTATTTTATTCGTTGTAATAAACTTTTGCGAATCACCAGAAACTCGGCCTTCCACTTTTTTTGATGATTCTAAGACTCCTTTATCAATATCGGATTCTTTTATAATATACCCTTCTACATATCTGGCTGGTATACCAACTGATCGTAATATCATAGTTGCTGCTGTCGCATAATGGGTACAATAACCCAATTTATTTTCATAAATAAAATACTCAATAAAATCCTTACCTTTCGGTAATACACCAGGTTCTAAAGAATACGATGTATTATCATCTAGAAATTTACGTATCTGTAAAATAATCATGGTTAATGCTTCATCTTGATAACGATTTCGGTAATCAGAGTATTCTATATCTTTAAATTGTTCTTTTAGAATCTCTAATCCACTCTCAGGCATCTTAGTATAAACATCATATACATAGTCCCGATACACGGATTCAAACGTTCTATATTCATCCACTTTATCTGAAATCGCCTGTTCTAGTGTCTTAATATGATTCACTTCATTTACATTATTTTTAGTACTATATAAACTACTAAATACTCCATATTCATTTAATTCATTGAATTGTAACAGATTATCTGCATTTAAATAAAAATCTATATTATATTGCTTCTTTTTTTTATTTTTAGTTAAAATAGATGTTCCAAAGTTTTCTTCCAGATCATTCACCAAGGGATACGATGAATAATATGGCGAGTAAATATATTTAGGATTCGCACTAACATTCTCTATTTGCATATTTCCTATCAAATACTCAAAACTCGGATAATATTTTGTACTTACGCTTTTAAGGAGGGACATAAAATAGCTACTCAAATTATTAATATTAAATTCTGTATGATCCCATATAGTTGCTATTTTATCATACTCTTCTTTATCTTCATCACTAAGACTAATCCATTTATTTCCTTGATATAAACATCCAACATAACCTTTTAAGTAAGTGGTATGTCCCGTGACAGATGTTTTAACTTTTAATGCGGTTTCATATTTATATTTTAGTTTTCCTACCGTTCCTAATTTACCTTCACTTAGACCGCCGGATGCTGTGTTATTTTGAAAAACCACTAATTTCCCAACTTTAATATTAGGAATTTTAGTTGTAATATCATCTATCGAAAAATTCATAATAGTATTTTGTATATTGTGTTTTGTTTCTTCAACATGAATATTTTTTTTATAAAATTTTGGTGTAAATAATAAAGATACAAATACAAATAAAAATAAGAGAGAAAGTGACAATACTCCGCCTACTTTTAATCCTATCATATACTTAAATTTTTGTTCGAGCTTCAAATTATGTTTTGTATTTTTATGTTTTGTAATTTTATGTTTCTCTTCTGTTTGTTTTTCCTTAATTCTGATTTTCTTATCTTTATGCAATTTTGCTGATGAAATACCATATACTCCAATGCAGCACACTAAAAATGCAGTAAAAGGTATTGTCCTTGGTATTAATCCTACTGTAAAGGACAAAAAAATAATTGGTAACGTATTAATTATATAAAGACTTTGTAATACATTTTTGAATATAACTCCACTAATTAACCCTGTTAGTAAAATTATTATAAATATAAAAAATGTAGTGATTACCTGTTTTGGAACATAATCTCCGGCTAAATACTTATAAAGATTAGTATTGTAATAGCTATTGAATTTTTCAATATAGACATTTTCTATGTGTATAAATCCATACCATATTTCATGGCGAAATGTGTAAGCGGATATAAGATAAACTGTGGATAATATAGGTATTATATATTTATTTGAACTTAAGTATTTATATATTATGCAGTAAGCAAACGTAAATATTATAATTGTAGTGAATAAAATACCTTTATTCACTTTGATATCGAAAGCGCTAGTAAAGCCAAAGATTGTTCCATATACACCACTGATAATTAATGCAAATTGCAGTACCAACAACCATGTATTCATAACCACTTTTTTATTCATAGAAACCTTAGTATTTCCTATAAAGTCAATACCATTCTGCTTTTCAATTCGATTTTTACTTTTCAAATTATCCACTCCTTAAAGCTTAATAACCGATTGTGTTAATACTATTAGCAATATTGTTAATATCAATTTCGTATATGAAAACCTGTAAATCCATTAGACTATTTTTTATTTCAGGTTTCAAAGGATTTGCCATAATATCATTTACATAAAGTATATATAAAAATGAACCTTTTCTTTCATTCACCCAATTAAAAACTTCTGACTCTATTATTCTTGATGTAATCAAAAACATATGGGTATATTGGCTACGGTCAGTAATTAAGCTGATGTTTTTTAAAATAGAGTTCGATTCTATTCTTGAATTAAGTATATTTTTTATAGAAACATTCATATCTTCTTCATTTTTTATCTCATACGAATTACAAAGATTTTTATTTCCATCATACCACAATAAGTAATGTGTATACTCATAACATAACAAAGAAAAGGAAAGCGATAACGCACACTCTAATAAACCATCCACATAGTTCAATACATTTCGTTTATCTTGTCCACAATTTTGATCTAATAATATAACAATTCTGTCGTTGATTGGATCACTAAATTCTTTTATCATCAATTCCTGTTTCTTAAAACTTAATTTCCAATGAATTCGATTTAGGCCGTCTCCTTCTCTGTAATCTCGAATACGAAATACCTCTGATGGATCATCACCTGGTTTTATTGTCGAATAGGTATCACTATCAATAATTATTTGGTTATTGTGTATGATTATATCATTCTTTAATTCATATACTTCAGGAACGATAGAAACATTTAACTCTGATAACTCTTTTTTTTCTATTGAGAATAAACTAAAATAATCATATAACCTAATACTCTTAATATGAAAATGCAAAAGACCACAGTGTTTTGATATAAGATCATTTGATAAATATATTGAACTTCTATGATCTATCGATGCAAGTAGTGTTTTTTGTTTTACTTCACCCGTAAAATTGTTATAGTAATTTAAAATTATTTTAACTCGTGTAATTGGAAATATGGATGTATTTTTTAAAATAACTTTTAAACTGATTTTTTCACCTTTTCCAGCAATTGATTTATCCGTTTCTAATAATATGTGAATCCTAGAACGGATGTTTAATAGTATTACATATAAAATGATTGGTAAAATAGCAACAACTAGAAAAATTATACCTGTATAGTATTCATTATATAAAATTGCAAATAAACCTGAGATAATTATAATCAATAGATATCCCAACTTATTTTTAAACATAACCCACCCCTATCTGAATTTACATCTAATTAATTGTGAAACGATATCGTATATCAAAGTTGATGTTTTGTGGTTGTTTATGAATTGTTCATAAGTAGCTGAGAAATATCAACTCACTCTAGGGGCTTGTACCTGTTGTAAGATGGAATCAATTATTTTATCTACGGTTACATTATTCAGTCTAGCTTTTGGTTTTAGAACAATACGATGACTTACCGTATCACGAAATGTAGTTTTTACATCATCTGGTATAAGATATTCTCTATCATTAATAAAGGCACGAGCTTTTGCCATATTGGATAAAGCAATGGTACCTCTAGGGCTTACACCTAATTCAATATAAGGATGTTCTCTTGTCTGCATAACTAATTTTGCTATATATGCATAAATACTATCATGTATATACACTTGATCAACGACCTTTTGCATATATATAATATCTTTTCCAGAAACAACTGGTTTAACTAACTGTAATGGATTTATGTTCTGTCTTCCTTTTAGAATATTAACTTCATTTCTTATATCTGGGTAACCCATAGTTAGCTTGACCATAAATCGGTCAAGTTGAGACTCAGGAAGCATCTGAGTACCGATTGAACCAATAGGATTTTGAGTTGCAATTACTGTAAAAGGTTTTGGAACTTCTCTCGTTATGCTATCAACCGTTACATTCCCTTCTTCCATCACTTCTAGTAAGGCTGATTGAGTCTTTGGTGATGTACGATTAATTTCATCTGCCAAAAATAAGTTACACATAATAGGGCCTGGTTTGTAATAAAAGTTCGAATCATTTTGATTCATCATATTAAAACCTAATACATCCGTCGGCAATACATCTGGTGTAAACTGTAATCGATTATGTTCTAAATCCATTGCTTTTGAAAAAGCCAACGCCATAGTTGTTTTACCAACTCCTGGGATGTCTTCTATTAATATATGGCCTCTGGCCAAGATCGCATTCAGTACTTTATAAATAATATGATCTTTTCCTACTATCACTTTTTGTACTTCATTTACAATATCAATTATACTTTTTGTATAAATACCCATTTTACACTCCTCATCAAAACAAATAGTATTATTTATGAGTTTACTATATAATAATATGTAAAAATTTGCAAGCTCATATAAAAGAAGAAATAAAAAAACTCCAAAAACAAGTTTTGGAGTTCATCTATTCGTATGTTTAAATATATTCTATTTAAATAAATGTATTGTTCCTTCATCATTCATCTTTTTAAGTATGGTAGCTGTTACAGGTAATAGGAATATACCTATAACACCTAATAATTGTGCTCCTACAAAGATACATATCAGTGTTACAACCGGGTGTAACCCTATCTGCTGACCAACAATTTTAGGTTCTAATGTTTGTCTCACTGCAGTAATTATTATATAGAGAACTAACATTCCAATACCAAAGGTTGTTTTTCCAAATATAAAAGCGATGATTGCCCATGGTAATAGCACAGCACCAGTTCCAAGGATTGGTAATATATCAACAATTGCTACAATAGCACCTAATAATATTGCATTTGGAACCTTTAATATTAAGAAACCGACAGCTAATTCAGTAAAAGTAATCATTATTAATGCTGCATATGCTTTAATAAATTTGCCTAAAGTTCCAATTACGTTATTTTTAACTTTAATTATCAGCTCTCTTTTTTCTGGTGAAAATTGTTTCATAATGAAATCCGATATTCTATGCAAATCAATTGTAAAGAAGAACGATGAAACAATAGTAAAAATAAATTTAATTAATATAGAAGGTACTTGACTAGCAAAACCTGTAACTATTCCTAATACTGTCGTAGATGCAGATGTAATAAATGAAAAAATCGCATTATTTATACTTGCAAAAATATCTTCAAGATAATTTTCAATATCAGGAAAGCGAATTAGTATATCACTCGTTAAATTTTGCAGTGCTGGTGCGATTGATGTCTTATAAATTCCTGGTAGTTGATATACCGTATCTACTAAAAATGAAATGACTTTCGCTCCAACTATGGTTACCAAAAGCCCAATCAAACAATAGAAAATAAGCAAAATAACAATCGCTACAAAAGGCCGTTTTAACCTCGTTACTTTAGTAATAACATCAATAACATTCCTAAGTACAGCTGCCACAATTAAGCCAATCACAAATGGCATGAGTAAAGGTAAAAAATACTTAAAACCAAAAAATGCGATTAGAAGTATTAATGCTATATATAAAAACCGAATAATAAACGCCTTTTGCCTATTTAGATTCATTCAATCTCTCCTTTAGCGATTCCCTGTTAAAAATGCTTCAAATTTCTTTATATTCTCTCTTTTACCTACAACCACCATTTTATCATTTTCTTTTAATAAGTAATCTGGTGTAACTTCAATGGTTGTCACTCCATTTTGTTCAATAGCAATAATGTTAATATTATACTTTTCGCGTAAATTTGCTTCAATTACTGTTTGATTCGCAATTCTACTAGTTAATTTTAATTCAGATATTGCTATATCACCATTTAACTCAATGGAGTCTAAGGTACTTGTAGAAATTAATCGATTAGCAAGTCGAATCGCCATATCACTCTCTGGGTATATAACTTCTGCACCAATTTTCTCCAATACACAACCTTGTTCATAACTAATTGCTTTCGCTATAACCCTTGGTATTCCTAACCCAATTACATTTAACGTAGTTAATATACTTACATCAATTTTTTCACCAATACATACGATAACTGTTTCACAGTTTTGTATACCAGCATCCATTAATGTTTCTTTATCCAAAGGCCCTACCACAAATGCATTTTCAGTAATATATCTAATTTGCTTAATTTTACTTTCATTATTATCAAGTACCAATACTTCTTTCCCTGCATCAGCTAAAGTCTTAGCTAGGGCAAAACCAAAACGTCCAAGACCGATAATACCAAATTCGATCGCAGCTTTATTATTTAACATATATATCCTCCTAACCTATCGTAACTGATTCTTCTGAATAACATACATTGGACTTTGGTTTAAATGTCCAGATGGATGCCATTGTAAGTGGTCCCAATCGACCTATAAACATAGTTATTATTATAATAATCTTACTAAATAATGTTAAATCAGGTGTTATACCAGTTGATAATCCAACAGTACCAAAAGCTGAAATTACTTCAAAAAAGATTTGAATAAATGTAAATTCTGGCTGTATGATGCAAATAAGAAACGTATCAAAACACACTAACGTTCCAGCTAATAAAATAAGCATAAATGCTTTATGAACTGTTTCATTTGGTATTTTTCTTTTGAAGGCAACACAATGTTTATTAGTAGCCGTACTGTAAGCACTTCTAGCTAATGTAAATACGGTAGTTGTCTTAATACCACCACCAGTTGAGCCTGGAGATGCACCGATAAACATTAAAATTCCAATTAAAAATAGTCCTGCACTTGTAAACTCACCTACATTGTACGTAGCAAAACCTGCTGTTCTTGCTGATACACTAAAAAAGAAAGCACCTAACCAACTTATATTCTCTGTTAATTTTAATAATAAAGTACCTACCACTATTAAAAAGGTACTCATTGTAATAACAATTTTTGAATGTAAACTAAACTTTTTAAAATTCTTTTTATGAATAATTTCTTTTATTACAAAGAAACCTAATCCACCAAAGATAATTAATACTGCTGTTGTAATATTTAATAACAGATTGTTTTCATATTCCGTTAAACTTTTAAAGCTACCTAATACATCAAAACCAGCATTATTAAAGGAAGCAATCGAATGAAATACACTTACTCCTAGTGCTTTAAGCGGAGAGAAACGCTGTGAAAAAACAATATAACTTAAAACAACTCCAATACTCTCAAAGAATAAAGTCATTAGTAAAACTGCTCTAACTAATTTAACAATACCACTCATTGAATCTAAATTCAATGCCTCTTTTACTAGAACACGTTCTTTAAAAGTAATTCTTTTACCAGCTAGTAAGATAAAACCTACTCCAACAGATGCTACTCCTAATCCACCTATTTGAATCAATAAGGCAATTACAGCCTGACCAAAAGCAGTATAACTGTCAGCTGTATCAACAGTAATAAGCCCAGTAACACAAACTGCACTAGTTGATGTAAATAATGCATCAATAATTGAAATATCCACACCTTGTTTTTGAGAAATAGGTAATAATAACAATAACGCACCCAATAATATAACTGCAGTAAAGCCCAGGGTGATAAATCGCCCAGGACTCATTTTTTTAAATATTGACATTTCAGTAACACCAGTCCTTCTTATGAGTTCTTCATTACTATGTTTTCGATGTCATTTGCAACTGTTTCACAAGCATCACAACATTTTTCTAATTTACTAAAAATCTCTGTCCACACCATTAATTCAATTGGATCTTTTGATGTTTTATAAAGGTTACGAACTCCATTTACATAAAGAGCATCGCCTTCTTCTTCTAATCGATTGATTTCAATTACTTCTTGATGAAGTCTATTTGATTTCTTGAAATTTTGGAATTCAACTAAGGCTACATCCATAGACTTACAACAGTTTACGATTAAATCTGTAAATTTAAAAATTTCAGGTCTTACTGTTTTAATATTATAAATATCAAAGCATATTAAAACATCTTCCACTGCATCCGTTACATCATCAATTTTTTGTGAAAGACTAATAATGTCTTCTCTTTCAATTGGTGGAAGGAATTCTTTGATTAATCTATTTAACATATCATGTTTAGCAATATCTGCAGAATGTTCAATATTATGCATTTCACGGATTTTATTTTCTAGTTTAGAGCTATCAAATTCGTGTAAAGTTTTATTTAAAATTTCAGCAGAATTTAATGAAAATTTTGATAAATTTACAAATGCTTCAAAATAATTATAATCTTTTTTATTATTCATTTTACTTACCCTTTCTTCGTTTAACCTGTATTTGGTTATTATTGTATTAGTTATACAGTTTTAATATATTTTACTAGATATTACCACTTTTGTTAACTTATAATTTGATTAGAATATTCTCATAAAAATATAAGCCATTAAATATCCTACTAAACCACAACCTGGGAATGTTAAAATCCAAGCTGCCACCATTTCCTTTACTATACTCCAATTAACAGAGGATAGTCTTTTTGCCGCACCGACACCCATGATTGCTGTAGTTTTAGTATGAGTAGTACTTACTGGAATACCAGATACTGAGGAAATTAACAAACTAACTGCTGCCGCCCCATCCGCTGCAAATCCTTGATACGTATCCAGTTTAACCATTCCCATACCTACTGTTTTAATAATACGATAACCACCTATACTTGTTCCAACTGCCATAACTACAGAACATAGAACCATTAACCAAATTGGTATAGTAAATTCAGTTACATCACTTTGTCCATTTGCTAGGAAGATACCAAGCATAAATACACCCATAAATTTTTGTCCATCTTGTGCTCCATGCATAAATGCCATAGCAGCACCGCCAAGTATCTGAGATTGTTGGAAAACTGGCTTTGTTTTACGCCTGTCTATTCGTTTACATATCAATTCTATAAAACGTACGATAACGAATCCAAATCCAAATCCCATTACTGTTGATATTACGATTCCATAAATAACTTTCATCCATTCACTACCATTAATACCAGATAATCCACCTTGAAGTGCGATTGCAGCTCCAGAAATACCGGCTATTAAAGCATGACTCTCGCTGGTAGGAATACCGAAAGCCCACGCTGCTGTTGCCCAAATAACAATTGCAAATAATGCAGCGCACAACGCAACTAAAGAATTCTTAGAATTTCCTCCGAAATCAACCATTTTATATATGGTCTGTGCAACTGTAGCATTTACCATAGTCATCACGAATACTCCAAAGAAATTAAATATAGCTGCCATAATAATAGCTTTCTTAGGACTAAGTGATCTAGTGGATACGCAAGTTGCAATGGCATTTGGTGCATCTGTCCAACCATTAACTAAAACAACACCCAACGTTAATATTACTGTAATAGCTAAGGCTGGGTTAACTGTTAATTGATGCAAAAAATTTTCCAATGAAATTGACATAGTTTTTCTCCCTTATGTATTAACATCTATCTTTGTCACAATATGCATATTAGCATGAAAATTATTTAATATCAATACGATATAAATTTCTTAACGATATCTTTACAGCATACTTTTGTTTTGTGATTATTTATAGTATAATTAATATTTGTTATGATTATACAATTCTATTACTAGGAGAAAAAATGAGTCGAATATCAACTTATGTAAGGTCAAATTTTAATGATATTATAAAAGCAATGATAATCATATTATTATCGTTCCTTTTATCCATATATCTTAAATATAATACCAATAATATAAACCACATTATCATTATATATATTCTAACTGTTACTTGCATATCAAGATTCACTGTTGGTTACTTTTGGGGTATTTTTTATTCCGTTATTGGTTTATTCAGTTTTAGAAATTCTTTGGTAACACCAAATTATATCCTAGGTACGTCACAGTATGACTTCCTAATTTTATTTCTAACTATGTTGATTATTTCTATTACCATAAGTAATTTGACTACTTATATAAAAAAGCAAGATAAATTAACTGCTGAGCGAGAAGAAGTAAAAAAGAAACTAAATAAAATTAATAATAAACTATTATCTTCTAATGGAATATCTTACATCATTGATCTTACGTTAGATTATGTATCTGAATTAACGAAAAGTACAGTAGTATTTTATACTCAATCACCACAATTAGGTCATACTGGTGTTGTGAAAAATATAAGCAAAGAACATGAGAAAATTATGAATTCGAGTCATGAACAATTTATAGCACATTGGGTATTTGAAAACATGGTACCTGCTGGTGTCGATACTGATTTTTGTGGTGATTCAAGTTATACATACTTCCCATTGATTTCTCATGGTCACGTATGGGGTGTTTTAGGTATATATACAATAGATCGTAAATCCTTTGTAACTGACAATTTTGAATCCCTTGATTTAATCATATCTCAAGTAGCAATGGCTTTAGAAAGACAACATTTAACAGACAATCAACACCAAATCATTGTAGATACCGAAAAAGAAAAAATGAGAGCCAATCTCCTTCGAGCTGTTTCTCATGATCTTAGAACACCCTTAACTGGCATGATTGGTGCTAGTGAAACATTATTAAAATCAAAAAATTCTATTAATGTAGAAGAGCAGACTAAATTAATTGGATATATTTATGAAGACTCAAACTGGTTATTGCATATGGTCGAAAATCTTCTAACTGTCACAAGAATAAGTGGTGATAATTCGTCAGTAAAAAAATCGTTAGAACCCTTAGAAGAAGTTGTTTCAGAATCCATAACGCGTATCCAGACTAGATATCCAAATGCATCTATTAAGGTTAAAATACCAGATGAATTCCTAATGATTCCGATGGATGCTACTCTGATTGAACAGGTTATCATTAACTTAATCGAGAATGCTATTAAATATTCAAATAGTGATAAACCAGTAGAGTTATTGGTTACAAAGTCAAGTAAGGAAATTCTCTTTCATATAGTAGACTATGGAATTGGTATTCCTTCAGACAGCATCGCTAAAATTTTTGATGGTTTATCCCACTCTGATAATCAAAGTAGTGATACAAAAAAAGGTCTTGGTATAGGATTATCAATATGTAAAACAATAATTAATGCTCATGGTGGTACCTTAACTGCAAAAAGCAATGAAGGCTCAGGCGCAGTTTTTGTCTTTTCCCTACCAATAAAGGAGAGCTAATCTATGAATAATAAAGCTAAAGTCTTAATTGTTGAAGACGAACCTACTATTTCTAATTTTATTACTACTTCACTAAACGCAAATAGTTATAAGGTAATTCAATGTGTTACTGGAAAAGAAGCCCTAGCAATGATTCCTTCACATTGTCCTGACATTATACTTCTTGATTTAGGACTTCCTGACATCGATGGGTTTGATGTACTAAAACAAGTGAGAAGTTGGACAAGTATTCCCGTTATTATTGTCTCTGCAAGAGATCAAGAAACTGAGAAAGTGAAAGCACTTGATTTAGGAGCTGATGACTATATTACTAAGCCGTTTGGAACTAGCGAATTACATGCTAGAATCCGTACCGCGTTAAGACATCATAACAAATCAGAATCCGGGGCCGGCCAACATTTAAGTAAATATAAAACAAAAGACTTAGTAATCGATTTTAATAAACGAATTGTTACATTGCATGATGAAATAGTTCATTTAACATTAATCGAATATAAGCTTGTATCTTTATTGGCAATCAATGCGGGTAAAGTATTAACTTATGATTTTATTATTAATAAAATATGGGGTCCTTTTGCGGATCGAGACAATCAGATTTTACGAGTTAATATGGCAAATATCCGTAGAAAAATAGAAGAAAATCCTGCACTTCCACAATACATCTTTACTGAAGTTGGTGTTGGATACCGTATGATTGAAGATGAATAAATAAATTAAGCCATCTAACCTATCTTTCGTCAATTCCCTGATTTTTAAGAATTGAGTCAATGAGAAAGAAAAGTTTGATGGCTATTTTAATCGTTACCCCTTTACTGCTCCTGCCGTCATACCATCAATAAAATAACTTTGGAAACACAAAAATAGGATAAATATAGGCAAAATAGCAAAACATGAGCCAGCAATTAATAAATCATAGTTATTTCCATATGGGGTTAACAAGGTATTTAAACCAATAGGTAAAGTAAATTTATTCGCATCACGATATACAAGCATAGGCCATAACATACCGTTCCATGCTCCCATACCAGACAAAATTGCCATGGCTGCAAAAGCTGGTTTTGTAATGGGTAACATTATTTTAATACAGATTCCAAACTCTGTTGCTCCATCAATTCGACCAGCATCTAATAATTCCCTAGGCAAACCGGACATATATTGTTTAAAGAAAAAAATCGTCGATGCACCACAAAGTCCTGGTAAAATAACTCCTGCTGTTTTATTAATTAATTTTAAATCAATCATTTCTTGATACAATGGCAGCATTAAAATCTCAAATGGTACCATCATTGTAGCTATAACTAAAAAGAATAAGATGTTTTTTAATTTATAATCATACATCGCTAGTCCATATGCAACAAAATAACAAACTATTAAAGTTAATACTACAGATAAAATGGTTAAGAACATACTATTTTTAAACCATATAAAGTAGCTATGCTCACCTGTGAATAAATATCTATAGTTATTAAAGCTCATCTTAGATAAATCTAACTTAATACTTAAACCATAACGAATCAAATCTTGACCGGGGCGAAACGATGCTATCATTGCAACAATTAATGGAAATATAACAATTATCCCAAGTATAGTAAAAAATAAAGTCGCTAGAACAGATAGCATCTTGGTCTTTGTTTTCATTCCTAATTTATCAGTTTTAGAGGATACTACAAGTTGTTCCATCGCTATTTTTCCTCCTTTTTAAATGACCCATTCATGATTAGTTGTATTATGTTTATGGTTAATGCAATAACCAATAATACAAGACCTACCGCAGATGCATATCCAAGTTGATTCTTTTCAATTCCACGGCGATATAAATACCCTACAATTGTCAATCCAATATTATTAGGTGAATTGTTGCCATTCCAAAGCATAAAACTTTCTAAAAACATTGCTAATCCAGCATAAATACTAATTGTAAGTACATAAATGGTAGTGGGTTTTAGTAATGGCATTGTTATGTAACGAAATTTTTTTAAAGCACTTGCTCCATCAATTTCTGCTGACTCATATAGTCCATTATCAATATTTTTAAGACCCGCAAGAAAATACAGCATGTTGACTCCTGTCCATCTCCAACAAGCTATTGTTAATAATGCGAAATAACTAGTAGTCCTAATTTTAAGCCATTTTATCGGTTCCAGCCCTAACCAGGATAAAAATTGATTCATCTGAGACCCCGGTAGTTCACTAAACATTAAACGAAATATGGTTCCTGCTACAACTACGGAAACTAGTGCTGGCAAATATAGCAGTGCTTTGTAAAATCCTTTTATTTTAACTAATCTACTATCCATGATACAGGCAAATAACATAGGGAATGGTATTAATAAAATTAAAGTCCAAAGCATATACTGAAAACTATTTTTTATGGCAATGTGAAATGCAGTATCTTTTAATAATTTTGAATAATTTTTAAAACCCACCCATTCGATTTGACCTGGTAATATAGACTGAAAACTCATCTTTACTGTACTAAACAATGGATATATCCAGAAAAAGGCAAAACTTAAGATAAAGGGAAGAACAAAAATATAGGGTGCTGCTTTTTGCGAGTAAAATAGTTTTTTAATTTTTTGCATATACATCCTCTTTCCATTCATATAAGAAATTCTTTTAGGTAATTCCTATAAAAATTCTTATAGGAAATTCCTATATGAAATTCCCATAGGAATAGGAACTGCCTAAAAGCAAACACTTTTAGGCAATTCCACTATACTTAATTTGCTTCATTAATATTATCTAAATCGTATGATAAAAATAGTATTAATATTCTATCTCCAATGCATCTTGTGCAGTGGCAAGTTCTGATTCAACATCGGCACCGTTTTCAAAACAATTATTTAAAATTGTTAAGTTGAATTGTTCTGATATTGCTGGATTTATTTTACCAACCTTAATTTTTCCGATTTCATTTTTGATTTCATTTAATGTATCAAATGGATTTGTCTTAAAGTAAGCAATGTATTTGTTTGATGTATCGTTCGTAATCTTGTCATCTGACCATATTGTAGTGTTACAGGTATCAAAACCTAAATTCTCCCATATCTTAACATTACCTTCATAAGATAACTTAGCCCAAGAGATAAACTCTGCTGCTAAATCAGCGTTTTTCGATTGTTTTGAAACAACTGTACCAGTACCACCGATACCAACAGAACGTGGTTGACCTGCTTCAAAAACTGGACATGGGGCAATTGCCCAAGTGTCTGTCATCTCCGGCATATAATTTAAGAATCTTGACATAAACCACATTGCTTTAGGGAAAGACACAATATTTCCATCTGCAACATTAGCATATCCTTCTTCTAAATCTACATGTCCGCCAGGAGAAACCATTGCGATTCCATCGTTTAACCAACCTTGTTGCATTGTAATCATTTTTTTAATCGATGGAAGTTCAATATTAGGTGCACCTTCAGCTGTAGTATAATCTTCACCATACTCTGCCATAGCTAACCATAACCAGTCAGTTCCACCAGTATCTACGCTTGTCATATATACTTTACCACCAGAAGCTTCTTTTAATTTTTTTCCTGCTTCTGCATAATCATCCCATGTTGCAATTTTCGTATAATCAATACCATATTGCTCTAAAATCTTAGTGTTATAGAACATTACAGTTGCACCAACATGTGTTGGCACTCCATAATAGTTACCATCTTTACTATAAATATCTAGACGAGCCTGTACGATATCTTTTTTGTATGGTTCTATTACATCATTCATAGGGCGAAATTGCACATCTCCTTGCATAAAGTTAGGGAATTGTCCAATTTCAATATCACATATATCAGGAGCACCAGAGCCAGATTGATTTGCAAGTGTTAACTTGTTATGCATATCTGAATAAGGATATGTAGTAAATGTGATATTCAGTTGTTTATCTGGGTTGTTCTTATTCCATAAATCCAACATCTCAGCATAAAAGTTAGAATGTAATTCTACAAAGGTCCACATTTCTAAATGTGTTCCATCTTCTGGACCTACTGTAGTAATCGCGTCTGCTACAACTTCTGTTGTTGTGCCATCGCCACTAGCATCATCTGCTGTATCTTCTGTAGTTTTTTTCGAATCAGAATCTGTTGTAGTTGTTTTACTCTTACCACATCCCGCCAAAAGAGATGCGACCAAAATCAAGCATAACAACATACTAAATAGTTTCTTTTTCATGTCTTTATTCCTCCCTTTAAATGATTTAGATTGTTTAGTTTTTTCTAAACTTTTTTATAAAAGATATGATATCTGCAAAATAAATATTCTGACTTCGCAGAATAAATTTGTCTTAAAATATTTCATTGTATATTTTTTCTATATTAAGTCAAATTTTTACTCTTTTATAAGCAATATTATACAACCAGTTTCCAATAATTGTCAAAGGGTATTTTTTAATTTATTTTGTTATAAACTATTTTATTTTCTTCTTGTTTACTTTAACAACCTTCTACAAAAAAACGGCTGTAATAAAATATTTAAATACTTAGTAAAATCACTTGTATTTAATCAATTTTATTACAGCCGTATACTTAACTCCAAATAGCTTGTATTTCTAAATTATTTTCCAGTAATTCATCCAGTGTTCCAATAGCATCAATCTTACCGTTCTTCATTACAATTATTTGATCGGCTAGTTTTAAGGCTCCTCTTCGATTTGATACTACTAAGCAAGTTGCATTCTTTTTTTCAAGTAATCTGTTCCATAATTTATTTTCTGTCTCCACATCTAATGCACTAGATATATCGTCAAAAACCATCAATTCTGCTTTTCTTGCAAACATCCTAGCGGCTGCCACTCTTTGTATTTGTCCGCCAGATAATTTTACTCCTTTTGGACCAATTACTGTTTCCAACCCTTTTTCCAGATCATTTAAATCATCTTCTAGTACAGATGAGTATATTGCTTCTTTTAAATCGGTTGTCTCAGCAGGTAATCCAAACAAAATATTATTTTTAACAGTATCACTGACTAAATTAGGTATCTGTGGCGTATAAGCACAATTCGGGGAAATAAAGAAATTCTTAGGTTCACTAACTTCTTTCCCATTCCATAAAACATTACCTTTATCAACTGGTAATAAACCAATTAATACTTTTAATAAAGTAGATTTACCAGACCCAATTCGACCTGTGATTACGGTAAAGGAACCTTTTTTTAATAAAAAGTTGATATTATCAATACCATTTCCACTTGATTCATATGTATATCCAAGATTTTTAACTTCAACACTATTTAAGTCTTTATTGTTATTATTACTTGTATTTTCATCGTATTTAAACTTTTGCCTTGAAGTTAGATATAACTCATTGTGTTTCACTGCTGTTTTTAAAGAATTTTCTTGGCAGAGATTAGCAATACGAGTAAAGGAAATTTTAGCTTGACGATTATTGGCCATAAATCCACCAAAAAAGCTTGTAAAATCTGAAATAAAACTTAGGTAATAAATAAACAGTGATAACTCACCAACTGACAAATTCCCACTCTTCATAGAATCAGCTGCTAAAAGTAAGATAAAACCTGTACCGATACTTACCGTATTATAAAATATTGCTAATAATGTCTGTGTTAAGATAGTATCTTTTAACACTGTCTTATGTCTATTATTATTAATTTTCTCTAGATATGAAATTACATGTTCTTCGGCTCCAGCTATTTTGATTGCTTGAACAGAACTAAATATTTCACCCATAACACCAGTAACCATCCCCGTTGCTTCTCTTGAGGCCTTACGATAATTTTGCAGTTTTGATCTTAACAATTGAACTATACCAACAATAGCAACTAACGGTGTAAATACAAACAATGTTATTTTTACATTAATGTTTAACATAATTGTTATTGCTACAATAACAAATACAACATTCCCGATAAAATCAAGGGTCCAACTTATAGAATCTTCTATTGTCTGTGCATCATCGCGAAAGCAATTTAATGCTTCACCCGAAGAACAAGGAATTGATTTTGCACCTGGTTTTTTTAAGATTGCTTCAAACATATTTCTAAGTAGCAATGCACTCATTGTAAATCGATGTAGATTATCAATATTTGCTCCTAAGTAAATATTAACCATTCGACCTATTGTATAAGCTAATGTAAGTAAAGTAATATGAACTATATTAATTTGAAACTTCTCATTACCTGTAATAATTTGAAAAAATTCTTTTAATATAAGTCCAAGAATTAAAGGTTCAACATGAATAAATGCCCATAAAATACAATTTACTAAATATAACCCTGGTTTATAAATCATCATTTTCCAAAATAATTCTAATACTGAAGTTTTATCTGGTTTTCCTTGACTTGTTATCTCTTTATTTAAAGAATTATCATCCACTATACTAACACCTCCGAAATACCATAATTTAATAACTGATTTAATTTAGATTCTTTCTTATTAAGTAAAGCTTCTCTTGATCCATATTCTAAGATAGAACCATTATCCAAAATCAAAATATCATCTGCTCTTGTAATGGTTCCTAACCTGTGAGCAATAATAATACAAGAACGACCAATTAAAAGCTTATTTAATGCTTTATCAACAAGTTGTTCTGTATATGGGTCTAATCTTGATGATGCTTCATCTAATATAATTAACTTAGGATTCTTTAAGAATACTCGCACTAGCGTTAATAATTGAGCTTCACCAGAAGACATACCACCACCTGGCTTTATCTGCGTATCTAATCCATGACTTAAATTTTCATACCAGTCTTTTAACCCCATATCATAAATAGTTTCAATGATTATACTATCTTTAATACTAGGATCAAAAAATGTAATATTGTCCCTGACACTCGCCATAAAAAGTTGTACATCTTGAGTAACATATGCAATTTTCTCTCTTAAATCATGACTTGATATTTCTGTTAAAGAATTATTATTAATAAAAATTCCACCAGAAATTGGATCATAAAATCTTACTAATAACCTAGCAAGAGTTGTTTTACCACATCCTGTATGACCAAGTACTCCAAGAACTTTACCAGGTTCTAAATCAAACGAAATATCCTTAAGCACTGGTACATTATCCTCATATTCAAAATCAACATGAAATACACTTAATCTAATAGTATCTTCTTTGATTTTACTGTTAGAATTATTCTCCACTTTAGACTTCATAGCAAATAATTCTTCCATTCGAATAATACTAGCTGTTGCTTTTTGAATATCTAGTAATTGTTCTTTTAATTGTTCCAGTGGTTTTTCTAGTAATTGTACGTAATTAATCATAAGATAAACCACTCCTAAAGTTACCTTGTGCGTAAACATAAGATAGCCGCCAAGTGCAAAAATCATTACATAACCAATACCAAAGATACCTTCTAAGGTAATCCATATTTTATACCAAGATAAATGAGCTCTTAATCGGATTGGAAGCCAATTTCTTAATATCTCATAAAAACGCCCTAATACATAATGGTCTGCTCCACTAGATTTAATATCTTCTGTACTTTCAATATGTTCACCTAAAAAGCCATAGAATTTAGATACACTCTCACGATCTTCCCCAAAATGTTCTACCGTTTTGCCTTGTGTTTTCCAGATAACTAAGAACGCCAATGCTAAAAATAAAATAAATGCAACTCCAATGATAAATTCTTGTACCATCATAATTATGATTATACCAATCATTAATAAAATATTATTTATAAAGCTTACTAACAACTTAGAAAAGAAATTAAAAAGAGCAGTTACATCTCCGTCTATTCTCTCTACAATTTCTCCTGATTGATGCTCTTTAAAAAATGTCATATCAAGCCCAAGACAATGCTTTACTAAATCTAATCTAAGTATATTTGTTGTTTTCCAACCAATATTTTGACTAATATAAGTTGCTCCAATGGATAAAAC
>JARBTX010000051.1 GCA_029239975.1 Anaerocolumna sp. | reverse complement strand
AAATTTCGTTAAAGTAAGAGATTGCCAAAGTAATATTAATCTTATACTTATCGCAATACTATAAAACCTATCATTATAATCAGTAAATAAAATAGATATACCAGCAGTTAGGATTAGTAAAGTTAAGATTAGAAAACTTTGTCTTCTTAATCGTCTAATTTTCTCTGGCTTTGTAATAGGTTTATTCGGGGAATCTACTGGAACTCGAAGGTAGAATATAATAAAGCAAATCACAAATAGGAATACAGTTAGTCCTAAATTAACATATGTATTAAATGGTATATTTAATATATATCGTGATAGAGCTGATAATATAGTAACAGTTACAACACTTATAATATTACAACTTAGCATCGTACCTGCATGTGCTCCACCAGTGGATTTCCTGATCATACCTACACCCAAAAATATAATCATACTCTCATACCAAGTATCAAAAATCAGACCAATGATGGTTATTATAATAAAAATAGTAACCATCTGTATAATACCTATTAATCCATACGCAACAACAGCTTTTCTTTCATCATCATAATCTAATTGTAACGCTATTTTTTCAGCTATTTTGTGAGCTAATATTTCTATTGTTATCACCCTTTTTCATAAAAATAAAATATGCCAATGTTACTAATAAAGTAAATATAACATTTGCCAATACACCTAGATAAGATTTTTGCAAGGAATCTTTCAATATACTTTCAAGCCGTTCATTTCCTATGAATAACATTATAAACGAAGTAACGATCATTTCACTAATAAGTATTAGAACAAAACATACCGAGGCCGAACGAATTGTTTTATAGGCTGGCATCTTTAATGGAATTACACAAATTAGGTACAAAAACAACATATTAATAATAATATGTACACCAAAACTAATTGGTAGTAATCTCACAAATATCGATATTATCATTAAAAGAATACTTGCTAGCATAAAATCTTTTACTAAAATTTTTTGTCTATTTAGAGCATAAATACCTAAAACTATAGCAAAACTCTGCAAACAATACCCTAATAAATATTCAAAAACAATTATCTTAAGTGTCTCCATATAAATTTTCCTTCCTGATGTCAATTGTATAGTCTAAACTATTATTAATTGCTTTTATAACATTATAAATTACGATAAATGCAAAAGAATGGATAAATAGATCACCAATACTTAATACACTATATCCAACATCAATAAAATCCGTTAAAAATTTATATTTCGTTGTATCATCTCCTATGATATGTATGTTATCTAACGTTAAAATAGCTGACTCATTATAATACCCAGTAAACTTAGATAATGATGCAAATACAGGCATTTTCCCTCCATTTTGGTGCATTACAAATCTATTCAGAATTGTACCAATAATAATAAATGCTGAACCATATAAACTTGACTTATATAATTTGTATACGAATAATGGAAGAATAAGAGTGTATAAATAAACACTTTTGAATATAGACGCATATTTGATGTAATTATAATTGCCTAAAAAAACATTAACCTGTAAAAACAAATATAAAACCTGAATCACCACAAATGGATATAAAGAATAAGCTTTAAGGATTGGCTTAATTCTATAACCTTTTAACTTTGCACATAATAGTGCAAATAGTATAAAGAAAAACATTTTGTTACCTCAAGTTTCATAAAAATAAGAATACTAACAAAATATACCATAAATTCCTTAAAAATTCAATGTTATTTTTCATAATAATGAATAATTTAGAATATTTAATTATGAGATTATCATAAAAAAGCAGAGTCGAAACTCTGCTTTTTTATGTAAATTATTTATAATATCCTATTACAAGTTGCTCATATAAAATATGATAAATTTTGTTAACTGATATTTACTTCCAGCTATGCTCCCTCAACCATATCCCGTTTCTGGTATCCAATATAACCAATCAACATCATAACAATACTAATCACTGTCATAATAATAAATATTGTTCCATCAAATTTATCTACTGGCATTCTTGGAATCCAACTTTGAACAGCTGTTTTAGAGAACCATTCTGGTAAATCTAAAATACCACCGAAGTAGTTTAATGCAAACGAATAACCAAGATAAACATAAATAGTTTTACCTAGTTTTGGTACAAAACCGAAAGCCATTGCAGCAAGTCCAGTGAAGAACAGTACCGATGGTAAGAAGTTATAACCGGCGGCAATAAAATCTCCCATATCCATAGATGAACTGTCACCCATCGCTGAAATCGCAGTACCGCCAAGACCGACTGATGCTAGCAAAATTCCCACTACTCCAACGATAATTGCCAAAATAACGCTAGTCCAATATAGTTTGGCTCTAGTCACTTTTGTAGCATAAAGCTGACTTAAATGTAGCCTTGATTCTTCTGCGAAAAGTTTATTAACGACAGCAATCGGTAAAATGGAAACCAATCCAATCATTACCATCATAATGGTTCCAGTAAATGATGCTTCAATTGAAACACCTGCTAACATAAACATTTGACTCATCAATTCATTACTTTCAAGGAAGGTCTGCATATCTCCATAAATTGAGCCATAAGCAGCTCCCATGATTACAAAAGCGATCAGCCAGCTATAAATAACACCTTTATTAAGCTTAAAAAATAATCCAGGTACAGAAAGCAATGATTTTTTCGCTGACTCTCGTCCTCCTCTTTCAGGCAAATAACCAGCCCCCATATCACGCCCACCTTCAAGGGCAAAAGCGATAATCACTGCAATAACACAAAAGACGATAGCGAAGAGCAAAGGAAGGGGGTTGTTTTTCGTAAAAGGATAGGTCAAATACGTCCAACCCATAGGATTGATCATTGACAAATCAACATTTGACACATCCGTACCAGCACGAACTATGTATAGCATACCTATAATTCCAAGAGACGAACCAGTAGCCCCGGATGAAGTCGACATAATTTGAGCCATCACTAATGCAATTACAGCTCCCAGAATACCCGCCATTCCAAGTGAAGCACCAAATAAGAAGGAGCCTTTGGCAGTAATCGTATCTGCACCAAAGCTAATCATAACTACACTAGTAAAAATGGCCAATACTATATTAATAAGTATAATTTCGATAATCACAGCAAAGGAATTAGCTTGACGACCTACTCGAAAGGAGCGTACCAATTCGGTAAGTCCATGATCTTCTTCCTTACGAGTATGGCTTACTACATGTAAAGCTGCCATAATCATTGCGAACAAACCACAAAATAACAACATTTCATGTGAATACATAGCTCCCAATGTATAATCTGCTGCTGTTTTTACTGGTGTTGGTCCAACCATTGATATCATGGCAGGATTTTTCATGGTTTCATACATTCCCACTAAACCTTGTCCCTTGCCGATTTCTACAAAAGCTGGGACAAAACCACCAGAGAACAAACCTATCCCTAAAATCCAGAGAATTATTTTTTTCCAATCACGTTTTAGATATTCCACAAATAATGTATCCCAACGTGCAAATTTTTCTTTCATATTGTTTTCCTCCAATCCGCCGCTTAGACTTCGTAATGACGCATAAATAAGTCTTCAAGGGTTGGTGGAACTGATTCAAACTTTTTAACACCTAATTTTGCCGCTTGTGTCAAAATGTCATTGATATATTTATTATCTGCAGAGAATGTCGCTTGATTACCTTTATGTTTAAAATCATGAACTCCATTAACGGATGCCATCTGAATCACATCTCCTTCTGTTACTATCGTCACAGTAGAACGAGTTAGATGTCGCAATTCATCCAATGTTCCAGTTTCAACAACCTTTCCTTGACGAATAATAGCCACCTTATCTGCTAAACGTTCCACTTCACTTAAAATATGAGAAGATAGTAAGATTGCTTTCCCTGCGTGTTTTATTTTTTCAACTTCTTCTTGGAATACCGCTTCCATCAATGGATCAAGTCCAGAAGTCGGTTCATCGAAAATATATAAATCAGATTCAACTGATAATGCTGCAATTAGACCTACTTTTTGTCGATTTCCTTTTGAATAACCCTTCGACTTTTTCTTTGGATCTAGTTCAAAACGTTTAATTAAATAATCACGTTTATTCTTATCTCCACCACCATGTAATTTCATAAACAAATCAATTATCTCACCACCAGTTAAACTGCCCCAAAGAGCAACATCTCCTGGCACATAAGAAATTCGCTTATGAATCTCTAGGCTATCCTTCCAAACATCTTTACCAAAGATTTTAACATCCCCAGCATCACGATTGATAATACCCAACAACGTACGAATCGTTGTTGACTTACCCGCTCCATTCGGTCCAATAAAGCCTACTACCTCACCAGCATTTACTGTGAATGATACATCATGTAATGCTTTAAATTTACCGAATTTTTTTTGTAATCCTTTTACTTTTACAATTTCTGTCATAACGCTTAAACTCCTTCTTATAATTTTGAATAGTTTATAACGTGCTTTCCAGAATAAAACAAAGTTTAATTGACAGAGAAATAATTCCGAACTATTTTTAGTACTAAAGTTCATATTATTCTATTTTTCGCCTTGTTTTAAACCAAAGTTCATTTACAAGTTCATTATATAACTTTTATTACGTCTCGTCAATTCATAAATTGATAAATTTGAACTACTATTCATTTGATAATTCATAATTATTACTATATAATAATAAGAAAGAATATTTTGAACAAAATCTACCTAAAACTTTATAGTTATGACAAATAGAAAGCAGGAATTATAAATGAATGGCTATGATAAACGGACACTGGAAAAGAAAAAACAAGTGATAGAAGCAACTTTTCATTTAATGAATAATGAGACAGGAATAGAAAATTTAACAATGGACGAAATTGTTAAAAATGCTAATGTTGGTAAAACCTCGATTTTTAAGTATTTTGGTAGTAAAGAAAATTTAATTCATGAAGTTTTTAAATACTTTTTAGAATTAATAGGGGAATCAGCAAAGGAAATAATGGAAGAAAATAGACCTTTCGAAGAAACACTCATTGCTATGAGTCAGAACAAAATTAATTATTTAAAAAAAGTGAATAAACAGTTTTATTTAGATTTGATGGATTATGTTACTAAGAAGGGTGACGACGGTTTATCTTTAATGATGGAGAAATATATTAAAGAAAGCTATAGTATCATGCTGGATTTATTCCATCGTGGTCGTAAAGAAGGCAAGGTTGACTTAAAGTATTCCGATGAATTTCTTTTGATTTATTTTCAAGCACTTGTTGAAGGTATTTCAAGTCCACATATCTATCAAAAGATTCTTCCATATACGGCACAATGGACAGAATTATTGGTTAAAGGTATCGCACCAAAAAATAAAATATAGAAAGCCACTTATTTAAAATAGGTAAAAAGAGTTGATTCTTCTCCTTTTACCTGATATTGGCTTCTATTTCTATGAATTTTGATATTTGACATAATGTCTTCCCTTTGGAATTATAAAGGGTGAATCGGACACAGGATCATTAATAACAGAACAACTTAAGCCAAAAACCTGCTTAATTAATTCTTCTGATATTACTTCTTTCGGAGTACCCTGTGAAACAAGGCTCCCTTTGTGTACTGCGAAGATATAGTCTGCATATCTAGCTGATAAGTTTATATCATGTAGTACCATAACAATGGTAGTTCCACGTTTACGATTTAAATCGGTTAATAAATCAAGTATCTCAACCTGATAAGCAATATCAAGATAAGTAGTTGGCTCATCCAAAAGGAGTATATCCGTCTGTTGTGCAAGTGCCATGGCAATCCAAACCCTCTGTCGTTGTCCACCAGAAAGTTCGTCTACACATCGATTAGCAAGATCAGTAATACCCATTATTTCTAAAGCTTCTTCAACTGCTTCGTAGTCTTTTTTCTCCATACCTTTTAAAAAACTTTGATACGGAAAACGACCTCTAGCTACTAAATCAGAAACAACAATACCTTCTGGAACAACTGGAGATTGTGGTAATAATCCTAAAACTTGTGCTAATTGCTTTGGTGGAATTTGACTAATTTGTTTCCCATCTAGAACAATTTCACCTGAAGTAGGTTTTATTAATCTAGCTAGACTTTTTAAAAGCGTTGATTTACCACAGGCATTAGCACCTATGATTACACTAATTTTATTACTTGGGATAACGATATCAATGCCATTTACAATAATTTTTTTATCATAACCAGCTACTAAATTGCTAGCTTGAAATACTGGTGCTTTACTCATGCTGCTCCTCCTTTTTTGTTCATACGGATTAGTAAATACAGAAGATATGGTGCTCCTAAAATACCTGTAATGATACCTACTGGGAATTTAATATCAAATGCAAACTGACCAAGTAGATCTGCACAAAGTACTAAGATAGCTCCAACTAATCCAGCTGGGATAACATTAGAATTACCTGTACCAACAAGTTTTACAGCAATAGGTCCTGCTAAAAACGCAACAAATGAAACTGGCCCTGTAACTGAAGTTGCAAAAGCAATCAAAAAGACAGAACACATAACTAATAAAAGACGTGTCTGATCTGTTTTTAATCCTAAGGTAGTTGCGGATTGTTCTCCTAATTCGAGAATTTTAAGATTTTTTCCTAACATTATTATTAATAAACCAAAGACTATAACAATTAAGAAAAGCCCTGGAATATTCTTCATTTGTATACCATTTAAACTTCCACTTAACCATCTGAGCGCGGCTGGAACATCATACTGGTTTGCTCTAAGCAATAAGAATGAAATCACGGCATTTAACATTGCTTGAATTCCAATTCCAATCAATATAAGTCTCCCACCAGAAAAGCTTCCACCCTTTGAAAGTGCATAAATCAGTCCTGCTACTAAAAGTCCACTAACTACGGCAATAGCAGAAACTATATTTCCACTTATCTTTAGTATAAGGATGCAAAAAACAGCTGCCACACTAGAACCAGAAGTTACACCAATAATGTCAGGGCTTGCTAGTGGATTTCGAAGCATTGTTTGAAATGTATTGCCCGCCATTCCAAATGCAACTCCTACAAGCAGACCTGAAAGCATTCTAGGCAAACGCAAAGTTTCAATAGCAAAGGTTGCTCCCTTTATTTGTTCTCCTAGTAAAACTTTAATCACTATATTAGGAGAATAATAGATATTTCCAAGTACTAACATAAGACCTGCAAGTAATAAAGTGATACCGACCAAGAGTAACGTCACTGTAGTCCAGCGTATTCTTCTTCTCCTAAAACCTCTTATTATATTTTCATGATTGTTATTTATCATATTGATCTTACCTTCGCTCTCATCGCAATTATAATAAGAATTGGAGCTCCAAAAAAGGCTGTTACAATTCCTGCTTCAAGCTCTCCTGGATTACCAATAAGCCTACCAATAATATCCGAAACTGTTAAAAGTACAGCTCCTCCTACAGCAGACATAGGAACGATATATCTCATATTAGGTCCACATATAAGTCTCATCGTATGTGGAATCATTAAGCCAACAAATCCAATAGGACCCGCTAACGCTGTCGTAGCACCACAAAGCAATACTCCTGCCAAAGCACTAATGATTCTTATCACACCCGTTCTAACCCCTAATCCTGTAGCTACATCGTCACCAAGTGCCAATGCATTTAATGCTGGTGTTGAAAGAACGCCAATTACAATACCTACAATTAAAAATGGTAATACTGTTGCTATCCCTTCCCAAGTTGCTCCACTAACACTACCCACCTGCCAGAATCGATAGGAATTCATAACATCTGTTCTTGGGAGTATAATAGCACTAACTAAAGAAGATAAAGCAGCACTGGTAGCTGCTCCTGCTAAAGCTAATTTAATTGGTGTTGCTCCACCAGAACCAAGAGATCCGATTCCGTATACAAAGATGGCTGTAACAGCCGCACCCGCCAAAGCGAACCAGATATATTGTCCAGCAGTGTTTATGTGAAAAAATGCGATTCCACTTACTACAAAAAGGGATGCACCAGTATTAACACCTAAAACACTTGGATCTGCTATTGGATTACGAGTTATGGCTTGCATCAATGCACCGGAGACTCCTAGGGAAGCTCCGGCAATAATGCTAAAAACAGTTCTTGGAATACGCTCTCTAACAACCAACGCTGTTAGAGATGCATTATCTCTATTAAATAGAGCATTTAATACTTCATTAAAATCCACATATCTAGCTCCAAACGCAAGAGAAGCTAAAATACATAATGCAATAGAAATTAAGCTTCCTATCAATAATTTAATTACTTTAGAATGTTTCATTCTACTTTATCAGCTGCCTCTCCGATAAGTTTTAAATATTCATCAATTGTTGCTGGTATAGAAAGTGCACTAGGTGTACCAGATGCTGCTAAAGGTGTACCATCTTCAATAAGAACAACACTTCCTCTCTTTACTGCAGGAATTGTTCCTACAAGAGCATCTGCTTGTAACGTTTCAAGTAAAGAACTGCTACCATAAGCTATCATAATATCTACATCACTTAAAACATCTACATTTTCAGCACTAAGTTCAAGAGCAAAACTTGCAGATTCTTTAGCAAGGTCTAGAACACTTTTAGGGAATTCCATTCCTAAATCTGTAAGATATGCCGCACGAGGATCTTCAGGAAGGTAAACATAAAACTTTCCTAAGTCTGATGGATTAAAATAGAAGAATGCAGCAGTCTTTCCTTTTATCCCTGGATATTCACTTGTTTCTTCTCCGATTAATTGTTCAAGGTCAGCAACAAGATGTTCTCCTTCTTCTTTCATACCCATACCTGTTGCATCCATTATAATCTGATCACGCCATAATGTTTGCCATGCTGCAGTTGGATACGCTACAACTGGAGCTATTGCACTTAATAAATCATATTCTTCTTGTGTTAATCCTGAGTAAGCTGCTAAGATAACATCTGGCTCAGCATTACTGATAGCTTCGAAATCTAAACCAGCAGTGTCTTTAAATAGTACTGGGCTTTCTTCGCCTAAACTCTTAAATGCTTCTCCAGTCCATGGTAACATCCCACTTCCATCAAGAACACCGTAATTTGCTTCAGACACACCAACTGGAACAACTCCTAATGCCAATGGTACATCTTGATTTCCCCAAGAAATAGTAACTATACGTTCTGGTTTGCTTTCAATAACTGTTTCACCAAAAGCATGCTTTATTGAAATAGGATATTCTGTTGTATTTTCAGTTGTTGTATCATTTGTAGGTTTTTCTGTCACTGGTGCTTCTGTAACTGGAGCTTCTGTTGCTACAGGTGTTGTTGCAGGTTGTTCACTTTTAGATGTGTTTCCTGAATTAGAGCAAGCTGTCAATAATAAAGAAAATGCAAGTGTAAAGATAATTCCTATTTTATTTCGTTTCATATGTAATCTCCTTTAACTTTAATCGGCTAGCAAATCTTTTAAGTTTCTTGATTTGCGGTTTTCCTACTACAATAATTTCATATTTTGTTAATATGTTGAATCAACGGAACTAGTCTATAACACAATTTTTATTTTGTCAAGCATTTTGATAATGATTATCATTACAAATTGCATTTTTATTTATTCAAAGCTTTTAAGATAATAAAAAGTGCCAAAACTTAACAATTAAGCTCTGACACTTTTAATTACATTGTAAAATTGTTATGATAATATTAAAACTCAAAACATATATAGCTTAGTGTTCCATATGCATAACTTTGGTGTAATAGCTTTGGATCATCACCATTACCGCTTCCCATTGCGATAAACATTGGAACTAGATGTTCCTGGCGTGGTACGGCATGTTTTGCATGTGGTGCTAATTGTCTATAGTTTAATAAGTCCTCCATATCACTACTCTCTACTTTTTCAATCAACCAATTGTCAAACTCAACAGCCCATTCTTCTGCTCTTTTTGCATTCCAATCCACTGTTGCAAGATTATGGACAGTTGAACCACTTCCAATTACTAATATTTCTTCCTTTCCAAGGTCCTTAATCGCTCTTCCAAGTTCATATTGTGTTTCCTTTGGTAATTCAGGATTTACAGATACTTGAACAACAGGTATATTTGCATTTGGAAACATTAAATATAGAACATCCCAAGCTCCATGATCTAATCCTCTATTTTCATCAAGTTTACTTTCAATACCTTGATTTTTTAGTAAAGCTTGTACCTTTGTGGCTACTTCTATAGAACCCTTGGCAGGGTATTTTATGGAATATAATTCATCAGGAAAACCATAAAAATCATAAATCATATCGTAGGTATGATCTATCGATGAAATTGTTGTAATTTCATTTTCCCAATGTGCTGTAAATATTACTATTGCTTTTGGAGTCAGTTTTTTACCTAGATCCTTAAGAAAATTAGTATATTCATTTTTCTCTATTACAAGTGTTGGTCCGCCATGGCATAAAAATAAAGATGAAATCATTTTTAACACTCCTTTTTCTAAATAATTATATACACTAAGTTAATTTATTATAAACCTTTAATACACAAAATCCTATATAAAAAAAGACTCTAACAATAGAGTCTTTGATATTATATAATTATAATTATTAATCCATTAGGATTACAATGGTAAATTTGCTATTTCCTTTTGAATCTTCTCCACAATATCCTTATATTCAACATCCGAAAGTAGTTCTTCTTGCTCTCTAAGTTGAAAAGGAGTTCCAGACTGGTCTAGCTGCACATATTTAGGTACTATATGCATGTGAAATCTTTCTTCTAAGTCACCAAATTCTCCATAATTAAACGTATCTGGTGAAAATGCTTTTTTTATTGCTTTCGCTAGTTTTGCTAAATCAGCAAAAAAAACATTCCGTTCTAATGCAGTTAGCTGAACAATATCATTAACTTTATTTTTAAAAATTAATATACATCTTCCTCTATAGAATTGATTTCGATGTAGATATGCTGTCGATAAATCCAGTTCGCAAATCTTATAGCCATACTTTTCTTCAAATTCATCTCTTTTTCTTTCAAGTGATGCTACATCTTCACGCATTTGATTTTGTATCTTAAAAACATATTCAACCATTTTTTTATCTTCGCTTAATAAATGCCAAAATACATATTCCTGAATCATATCACGTATTTTCTGCAATTCTTTAAGTGGATTTAATTTCAATTCGATTAAGTTAATTTCTGCAATCTTCTTAGCAAACTGTCTATGACTCTCCTTATGCTTTTCTGTATCTGGATATCCATAATCTAACATCATTCCTTCTTCTTCATAAAAATGATAAGTTATATATTCTTTCAAGTCCGATATTATACTAAGGAGTTGTTTATCATTTACCCCAATACATTTAATCTGTATTAACTGTTCAACGTCTCTTCCAATTCGAAAAAATTCTTTATGCTGAGTATCTAATATTTCTATATTTGTGTTAAATTCTGGTGTCCAATCAAATAGAAAATCAAACACAAAACATCCTCCTTTGGGTATACCTATTTCATAGTTGTATTGTCCATTCTATCATAAAGCAAATGAAAAAACTATAGAAATCTGTCGAAAATGTGTAACTAATGTCGATATATGCAAATACAGACTTTGGATAAACGAATTATATATTATATTTATAATTTACTTTTGTATACCAGAAACTGATAATGCCTTGTATTTAAACTCTTAAACTACCACGGAATCCTCTAGCGCCATAGTAAGAATCTGCTCCATTATGGTATATAAAAGTATGATTGTAGCGGAAATCGGCAAAGATAGCACCGCCAAGTTCTCTAATTTCTAAAGGTGTTTTTATCCAGCTTGATGTTTTCATATCAAAATTTCCAAGCTTTTGCAAGTCACGATATTCTTCTTCTGTTAAAATTTCTACACCCATCGTCTCTGCCATATCCATAGCACTGTTTTCAGGTTTATGTTCTTTCCTTGAATCTAGGGCTTTTCGGTCATAACAAAAACTTCTACGACCTTTTGGACTTTCTGCTGAACAATCTATAAAAATGTACTCTCCTGTGGTTTCGTCAAAACCAACAACATCTGGTTCTCCACCAGTTCGTTCCATTTCGTTTAGTGACCACAATTTTTCAATACTAGACTCCAGCTTTGATTGCACTTTATCCCATTCAATACTTATATGACGGTTCTTATTTTTTTCAAAACGACCTTTTAAAACGTTAAGTAGTTCTGTACGTTGTTCACATGACAACTCCCTTTTTTCATGTTCCATAATAAAACCTCCTAATTATTAAAAGTATTAATAAAGTTCCATTAAAATATACTAAATTACTTTTTTTACTTCTGTAACAATAACATTTTACTGTTTTACATCTACATCATCTTTCATAATATCATGCTATCAAGAATACTTTTCAATGTCAATCTTTGCATTAATATACTCTATTTTGTAACAAAAAAAGACTCCTTTGCATATTCCATATTTCTCATCCTTTCCTAATTCAAATTTTCTTAATTCTTTTTCTTCGTTACTAAAGAGCTACTTTAATCATAGCATATGGAGTTAACTATAAGGCAAGTACTTTTTAATTAGTTTTAACTATTTTAACTATTGAATTACCTTTTTACTTGACGTTATTTTCATTTTCGGCTAAAATGGAACACTAAAATCATAAATGTAATACTAATTTGTATGATGTATGATATTAGAACGAAATGTATACAATAAATCGACGTAAATTGTTATAAGGAGAACATCATGGAGAAATATTTTAAGCTCAAAGAAAATGGAACAACAGTCAAAACGGAGATAATAGCAGGAATCACCACCTTCATGACTATGGCTTATATTCTTGTAGTAAATCCAGGAATATTATCTGAAACAGGAATGGATTTTGGAGCTGTATTCACCGCAACAGCATTATCTGCTTTAATTGCAACAGCCATCACCGGATTATATGCAAAACTTCCTTTTGCTCAGGCACCAGGAATGGGGTTAAATGCATTTTTTGCATATACCATCGTACTAAGTATGGGCTATTCATGGAAGTTTGCACTAACAGCAGTACTTCTTGAAGGTTTTATTTTTATCCTTCTTACCGTATTTAATGTCAGAGAAGCTATCATTGATAGTATTCCGAATAATATAAAGAAAGCAATTTCGGTTGGAATTGGATTACTTATTGCTTTCATAGGTCTCGTAAATGCTAATATTATAATACAACCAAAGTCCGGAATTATACTAGGCTTAGGAGATATTACGAAAGGTGAAGGATTGCTTGCAATCATTGGTATCGTAATTACAGGTACTTTACTTGCTAGAAAAGTAAAAGGTGCCCTTCTATTTGGAATTATTATAACTACCATCATCGGTATTCCAATGGGAATAACAAAGTTACCAGAAACATTGTTTAGCTTGCCACCATCACTAAAACCGATTTTCTTACAATTTGAGTGGAAGAATATCTTTACTTTTGATATGTTCATAGTTTTATTTACATTACTTTTCATGGATATGTTTGACACAGTAGGAACTTTGGTTGGAGTTGCAACAAAAGCAAATATGCTTGATAAGAACGGACGTGTTCCAAGAGCAAAAGAAGCTCTTTTAGCAGATGCCATTGGAACAACGGTAGGTGCATGTTTTGGAACAAGTACCGTAAGCACTTATGTTGAAAGTGCTGCTGGTGTAGCAGAAGGCGGAAGAACTGGTCTTACCGCTTTATCTACTGCATTTATGTTTGGGGTATCATTATTATTATCCCCATTGTTTATTATGATTCCATCACCTGCTACTGCACCTGCACTGGTTCTAGTAGGACTATTTATGATATCTCCAATAAAGGAAATTGATTTTGAAGATTTTACAGAAGCAATACCTGCATTTTTTACAATAATAATGATGCCACTTACTTATAGTATTTCAGATGGAATTGTGTTCGGTATTACATCTTATGTATTCCTAAAAGTTCTGACTGGACGAGCTAAAGAAGTTTCCTTAGCTACTTACGTAGTCTGTGCACTATTTATATTAAAATTCTTTATCTAAAACTTTACTACGACTACTATTAATTAACTTGATATTAGTTTATGTGTATTCTTTAGAAAAGACCAGACATTTATGATTCATCAACTTGCGATAAACAAATAAGTTTTTAACTGTTTATCAGAAGTTTATAAAATCGATGTCTGGTCTTTTCTGTTGATTATATTGATTATGATAAGATTTCTACATATCCTTCTATTCCATTGATGCGAATTGTACTTCCATCTTTTATTACTTTTGTCGCATTTTCTACTCCAACAATTGCTGGCAAGCCATATTCACGTGCGATAACTGCTCCGTGGGTCATCATTCCACCCACTTCAGTAATTAAACCTTTAATGGATACAAACAACGGTGTCCAACTAGGATCAGTAAAGGTTGTGACTAATATATCCCCATCTTCAAGGTCAGCATCTTCTAGTTTTAAAATAACACGAGCTCTACCTTCTACAAATCCAGAAGAAACTGGTAAACCTACAATAGCACCAGCTGGTACATTATCTCGCTTGTAACTACCAGTGATAATCTCACCATCTGAGGTGATAACACGTGGTGGAGTTAGCTTTTCGTATAATTTAAACTCCTCTTTCCGTTTATTGATAACTTGATAATCAAGTTTTTTTGTGTCTACTACTTCGCGAAGTTCTTCAAAAGTCAGGTAATAAATATCTTCTATTTCGTGTATAATACCTGTCTGTACTAGGTGCTGAGTGGCTGTAAAAATAGCCTGCTTATAAATAAAGTAGCGACTCACTATACCGTATTTTGGGTATTCTCTATAACCGCTGAAAGTCCGTATTATATCTATCATTCGCTTTGTATCATTGGCTTTTTTATCACCTTCTGATAATTGTTTTATTCGTTCTATTAACTCTTGCTCTTTTTCTAAAGCAACTTTTAATCCTTGCTCAAACTTTTGTTTGCTAGCATTTGGCTCAAAGTTTTTGATATACTGAAGAATCATTGGGATAAGTATACTTGGTTTTTCACTCCACCGAGTTCTTGTGATATCTATTTCACCAACACATCTCATACCATATTTATTTAGATAAGACAAAATTGCATCCTTCGCTTTAAGCCCACCAGGAAATTTTATTAGTTCATCTAAAAAGTTATCATCTTTTACCTGCTGTAAAAAATTAATTACTTCTGGGAAAGGACGAATCACATCTGCTACATCAAGAAGCTCCAGGCCCATTTCAGACGTTATATTATTTGACACCGATAAAGATAGGGTATCCGCAACATTTTTTTCTCCAATCCACTTCTCAACGTTCTCATTAATCCAAGCTAAAGCATCAGATGCAGCCGTAATCACACCCATACTATGTTGGTCAAATAAATCCTTCTTTAATACTTTTATATCTTCAAGAATAAAATCAAATAATTCGGTTCCTGATTTCGTTTCAATAGTATGTTTTAACTCTTTGATACTTGTCTGATTACTATTAATTAATTTAGTAACAATTTCCGGGTCTATTTCTAATTGTGTACTAGTAGGCACTGATGATTCAATTTTATTACCTTTACTAGAACTTAGTTCTTGTTTCTCATTGGATTTTAATTCTATAAAATTATCTCGCTCTAATATAGTTAAAAGTGCATCTTTCATCAGTGGGTCGTGCTGTCCCATTGCATCTATAAGCGTTTTTCTGCTTTCAAGAGAAGTTAATATAGGTGTTACATCTACAAACAACCTTCCACCAGCCCTATATCTTGGTCCAAACGATGTTAATATAAATATAGACATTCCAAGTGGTTTTAAAGGATCTGTCATCATTTGTTGATGACCTACCGATAGATAAACATGATTTTCATCATCGTTTGCTTCAGGTATAGGGTATAACGTAGTGATTGGACGACTCTGCACAATATAAAAAGTATCATCAACAAAACACCATTCAATGTCCTGTGGATTACCAAAATGTGCTTCAACCTTTCTACCAATTTGTTCAAGTTGTATAATCTGTTCATCTGTCAGTACTTGACTATTCTGCTGTTTCGCATCTATCTCCTGTTCTTTAGTACCACCTTTCTTTGATGGATAAATAGCAAGTTTCTTGGTAAATATCTTTTTATCAAGAATTTTACCATTCCTTACTTTATAGTTATCTGCATTCACCAATCCTGAAACCAAAGCTTCTCCAAGCCCGAAGCTTGCATCAATGGATGATACCAAACGATTCGATGTGATGGGGTCAGCAGTAAATAAAATTCCAGCGGCTTTCGGGAAAACCATCTTCTGAACGACAACCGATAAGTAGACATTACGGTGGCTGAAACCATTTTGAATACGGTACATTATTGCTCTTTCAGTAAATAGTGATGCAAAACATTTGCTGATATTCTTTAGAATCTCATCCTTACCAATAATGTTTAAATACGTATCCTGTTGACCTGCAAAAGAGGCAGTTGGCAAATCCTCCGCTGTTGCACTTGATCGTATTGCATAAGCATTCATCTCACCATACCTATTAAGAAAATGTGTGATTTCTTCCACAATATCATCAGGCAAGACTAACGCTTCGATATTTCTTCGAAGCTTACCACTAAGTTCAGCGATTTTAACTCTATCCTCTATCGTTAGCTGTGATATTTGATTTATTAATTCATGTATTGAAGCGGTTTCCTTGGTGATTCTTTTAAACACGGCTGTAGTAATGCAAAAACCATCTGTTACCATTATTCCAGGTATTCTAGAAAGCTCTCCTAGGTTTGCTCCTTTACCGCCAACATCTATAATTTTTGTTTTATCAATTTCCCCAAAATGAAGCACATAAGAACTCATAAGATTACCTCCAATATCTCAAAAAATTCCGTTTTAGAGACATTTATTTAACTCGATCTACTGCTGCTATATTACTTCTATCTTTTAAACACTTTTCTAGAGATTATAAGACACCATAAATCTTATCATAATATCTTACAACAACGGACTAATCTCACCTTTAGAGAATAAATTAAGCCTGTGAAGAGCTCTTGTACACCCAATATATAACAATTTTTTATCATCTTCACTATTATAATTTGTGTCATCTGTATCACAAATTAAAACTGCATCAAACTCTAATCCTTTTGACATATATACAGGTATAATAAATACACCTTGTAAATCTGCTGTACTCTCATTTTTTATTAGTTTAATATCGATTCTTTCTTTTAAAGAATCATATAAAGAGATGGTATTTTTCTCTGTTTTACAAATTAGTCCGATTGACTGGTACCCTTTTTCTAAACACAAATTAATTTCGGAAATAAGCATATCGTTTAGTGAAATTTGGTTCAGTGCTTTGTAGATTTTGGGTTCATCCCCTTTTCGATTAAAACTTTTTATCTCTAATTTTTGATCAATGAATTTTGAACTATACATCAAAATTTCATTCGTACAGCGGAAACTTTTATCCATTGTAACCAGAAGTGATTTTTTTCTGTTAATTATACTTTTTATCTGTTCATAAAAAGATAAATCTTCTTGTTTCTCAAGAGTTTGATTAATGTCACCTAAAATCGTAAACTTAGCATTCGTAAACAGTAGGTTAAATATTTCATAATGGAGCGGATAATAATCTTGTGCTTCATCAATTACGACTTGCTTTATAGTTTTATATTCATTTGTGCCATTGATTTTTAAATTTAAATAAGCTATAACTGTTGCATCATCATAATATAAATGATTGGTAGCTAGATTCTCGTTCGTGTAAAGTAAAATCTCCTCAAAACATTCAGGTAGTTTCATATCTTTTGCTAAATTATAAATATATTCTCTATCGCCAATGAACTGCTGATACAGGGATATAACATTTAGTTCAGTAAATTTTAGTATTTCATTTTTAATGGATTTCTTTATGCGAATTTTCTTAGACACATATATTAACTCTACTATAAAATCTTCTAACAGTTTTAATTTCTGTCTTAAAGGAGTATCAGTTCTACTTAATATTTTCTCCTTTAATAGTTCTTTGGTCGCTATACACTCACCATCATAATAGACATCTTCAAATTGTATCCACCTATGTGGTATATCCTCAATAAATCGATTTAATAGTTCCATAAATTGATGTGATGTTTTAAATTCTATACTGCTTTTTATAATATTTCGGTAAGAAGTACTTGAAATTAGATTTTCTAAAAATTGATTTCTTGATTGTATTCGTTCATTTTGTAAGATGGAAGATAGCATTTCTTCAAATACCATTGATACTACATTCTCTTCACCAAGTTCAGGTATTACACTTGAAATGTATTGCTCAAATAATGTGTTTGGAGAAATAATCATTATATTATTAGCAGATAACTTAGACGAAAGATCTTGATACATAAGATATGCTGCTCGATGCAGGGCAATGGAAGTCTTACCACTTCCTGCCACACCTTGAACTATCATTAAATCATTTTCCATATCCCTAATAACAATATCTTGCTCTTTTTGTATGGATTCTACTATTGTTTTCATTTTAGATGAAGTATTTTGTGACAATAGTTTTCTTAGGAATTCATCTACGATTTGAACATCAGCATCAAAAAAATATTCTAACACTTCGTTATTGATTTCATACTGACGTTTTAAGTTAACATCACCAGTAATCCTACCAACTGGCGCATCATAATAAGCCTGCCCAGTTACAAAACGATAAAAAACACTTGCGATAGGTGATCGCCAGTCATAAACAATAGAATCAAAAGAATTGTCTTTCTTTAATGAAGTTCGTCCTATATATATTTTTTCATACGTATCTTCTCCTGAAAACTTAAAATCAATCCTTGCAAAATACGGTGATTTTATTAAATTTTCAAGTAACATGATTTTGTTTTCCACTACTTCGTAGTCTATAATTTTACCCGTGACAGGATTCGCATATTGGCTTAATTCCGCTAATGCTTCAAACCCATCGGAAGACCATAAACCTGAAATGGAATGTGATGTGTTTTCACGTAATTCTTTTTTTGCAGAAATAATTGCTAATTTGTTTTCTTCATTCTTTTGTTTCGCTTGATTCAACTGCTTTTTTGCTAAAGTAATAGTTTCATCTAACCTTTTGATTTCAAACTCGAATTCAGACTGATTATAATCCATTACGTAACCACCCCATATTTAAAATCGGCAGGAAATACAACTCCAAAACCGTTATAAAAACTCTAGCACAACACCCACCGGAAAAACAGTCTTGTTGTTTATAGCTAGATATGATATGATTAAGATGCAAGGAAAGGTGATTGCACTTAGCGCAATCACCTTTCCTTTTTAAAATACGATTCTTCTCATTTTTATGATAACTTAACAATAGGTCTTAACACTTGATAACCACGATGATCCGGCATATGTCTTTGATAAATCTGACATTGTCTTTCGTTCCATTCATATCCTAATATCCTTGGATCAAAGCTCCAAGCAAGTGATTCCACTCGTTTCATAACTTCACCGTTATCCTTTAAATAATCGAACTTCGGATGCCCAAATACCAAATAGTAACTTGCAGGTATGTCACGTATTTCAAAACCTTCGGGTACAATACCTACATAATCCACTGGAACCCCTGCTCCATAGAAATACCCTTTATTCTCATCTTGATAAAACCATCCTGCATGATGTGACCAGACAACTGGATGTTGAAAAGGAATCATACTGTCAAGTATACCTTCAATTGTATCGAAATCATTTCTCTTTTCTAAATCCCAATAACCTCTTGCATTGGTATCATAAATTCCGATAAATTTATGTTCTGGAATAAATTCAACCCACGTATGTGGCGTGATAAGTGAATATTCACTCATTGTAACAACACCTTTCTTGATATAATGTGAAGGATTCAAAACTACTTTACGTATGGATAATGGGATTGGGATTGGATTTTTTCTAAATGCTGCTGGTGTACTTCCATAAGCATCTTTGAATGCTCTCGTTAACGCACCTTGAGAAGAATAACCGCATTCCAATGCAATTTCAATGATTGGTCTATTTGAGTCACGCACTTTGATTGTTGCAACACACAACCGCCGGCCGGCAAGATATTTTCTGAGACTCATACCGACAATTCTTCTAAATTGTGAAGAGCAATAGAATTTAGAATAACCAATCTGCCTTGACAATTCATTGAGAGTCGGATTACAGTCAATATGTGTTTCAACCCAGTCAATCATTTCTTGTACTGCATAATTCCATTCATACATATCATCATCTCCTTCTGATGTAAATTATATCGTTTAACCCCTTACTTTTCTTCTCATGAGTTGCAAATATAATATAAATCTATTTAATCTGAGTTAACAAATAAAACTAAAACGCACTTTCTACACCAGTAAGGTAGAAAGTGCGAAGACTTAAGCTATATATATCCTATTTCATCGCATCAAGAATAAACATAGATGCATCCTGCCCCATAAATATTTTATCACCTGAATAAAAAGTTTTAGATTGAATATTCTTGTATCCTATTTTAGATATAATTTCTGATAACTCACTTTGATCAAATCCATTATGAACCATATCTGTAATTATCTTCTCATTTTTATCAAAATCTACAATGAGTAGATGTCCATTGTCATTTAAAATCTCATATAATCTAGATAAAACTACTTCAACATCCTTAATATGGAGTAAGACTTGGGCCATAAAAATGTAATCCACTTTAAAATCTAAAAGACTATCTTTTTCAATATCAAAACATCGTGTTGATGCATTCTGTACATTAGAATCAATTATTTTTTGATTTATTTGATCTATCATGTTTTGTGATGTATCAAGAAAAAGAATAGAATTAAAATCGTCTAGCAAGTTCAATCCAACAAGACCTGTTCCACACCCAAAATCCATAGCATTTTTATCTTTTGTATCAACTAAATATTCACGAATGGCATTAGATGATAGGTTTGCTATGTGAATTCTTTCCGAAGTGTCGTATATGTTAGCTATCATTTCAAACTTATCCGTATTTCCCATAATCATATCTCCTATCTAACTTAGTAAAAAACTCTGTCACTGTTTTTTCATCTAGGGTAACTTTGTCACTAGGATCTAAAATTCATACTCTAGGTCAAATCACGCTTCATTCTGATTGGATAACCAAAACCCATTAACGAAGCAAATGATAAAGGCTTTTTCTTGTAAGTAATAAACCCAATCTTTTCATAGAGTTTTTTAGCATTCAAATTCTTTGATAAAACTTCTATATAGCATTCTTTATAATTAGGTATAGAAAATGTATATTCAAGTAATCTTGTTGCGACGCCTCTACCTCTTGCATTCTTCGTCGTAGCCAGTACATCAATATAGATATCTGTGTTATTTTTTACTATCCGACTTTGAAATATGGCATTCATTTGTTTACATATTATTGAGCCTTTGAATTTTCCATAAATGCCAACACATAACTTTAAATCTAATTTGATTGGTCGTATCGTATTAGATGCAATTCCAATTATACCAAGGACTTTATCATTTTCTATATATGCATAAATATAAGAAGGATGAAAAGCAGTAGCGAACAAATCTTTCAATTCGTGATTATCTTTTGAAAATTTCATCATATGTCCAAATCCTTCTAGAAACACATCTATCGTTTCTTCCTTTTGTATACCACTAAGTTGACCATAAGTTTTAATTTCGTACTGATTCATTCTATTCCCCCATTTATTATTAACCTATATATTTATTAGCAAGTTTTGCAAGTTTCAATGGTAAAATAAATATATCGCCTTGTCTAGCAAATTGGTTAACATCACCTACAAAATAAAGATCTTTTTCTGGATAATAGTACGCATATGTTCCCGTTCCACCCATATGACCAATCAGCTCACCTTTACATCGATACATACTAGCAATTCCTGCTATGTTAAGTCTTACAAATCCTCCACCATATTGACCTAGTGGTGGACAGTATTGAATCATTACGAACTTTCTTAACTCTAGAAAAATACTTTTATCAAATAATTGTCCATTAAAAAATGCTTTTAAAAATATCATCACTTCCTTGGATGTGCTCATTGCCCCACCACAGGCCGGTAGACTTTTCCACAGATTTGGTCGATATAACGCCTCATGTTTATAATACATATTTGCGCTATAGTCACTATCTTCTTCTAATAAATAAGTATTGTGTAAATTAAGTGGCTTAAATACATATTTTTGAAACGCTGCATGAAGACTAGAGTTTTCTAGTTTTTCTATAATTTTCCCTAACATCTCAAAATTTAAATCTGAATAATGTGCTTTTCTAGGAGCTCCAGGTGCAAATTTCTTCTTGTTTTCTTTTGCTATGGTTATATAATCATCTAACGAAAGTATTAAATCCTCTTTGACCATTCTCTTATTTAAATTATTGCTTCCCATAGCAAACACATCAGGAAATCCACTATTTTGAAATAACAAATTACCAACTGTTATTTCATTAGAATATTCTTTTCCTTTATAAACGTGCAATCCTTCTAAAATATTAAAATCAAAAAATTGACTTAATTTATTATCCAGTGAGAGTTTTCCTTGCTGTATAAGATTGATTACACATGTCGTAGTGAATAATTTTGTAACACTAGCTAAGTTCATAATAGAATCCGTGGTTCTACCCCCATGTCCTTTGCTCCATACAAAATCGCCACTTCCATCTTCTACATGCATTGTACACTCATGTATCAAAGGTGATTTGGTTGACTTTTGGAATAACTCTTCCAGCTTTTTTGAAAATATTTCTTTTTCTTCTATCTTCATATTACCCCCTATGATTCCTTATCATTTAACTCTCTCTTTAAAATATTTCTATAAAAAGTTATGTCATCATGAATTCTTTTTAAACCATATTCCAAGTTATATAATTGATACTTATAAATATTTTGCACTGCTAGGTCCATTGTCTTTTCACCTGACACTTCCAATAAGTGTTTTGACAATTGTTCATCTTCCATAATTCGAATCACATTCTCTTGAATAGCATTATCTTTAGAATTTTCAACATGCTTCTTAATTTGTATTAACTTTTCTTGCTCCAACATCAAACTGTCAATATAGCCGTTAAGTGACAAAATACGGACTTCTTTTGGCACCATACCCAGAAAAAAGAATTTTCCTTCTTCCATGTTCTTTATTTTATTAAGATTCATTGGAATTTGAATCCATTGTTTAAATTGTGTTATTCCTGCTTCAGTTATACTGAATTCTTTTTTCATGATACTACCTTCAATATACTCCCGATACACAACACAATTTTTACTTTTTAACTTTTGTATTGCCGCCTGTATACTTCCTAGACTATCACTGCAAACAGTGTTTAAGCATTGTTGTATAAACATTCTCATTTCATATACTGTCATACTTTTTATAAGCAATAAACTTAAAATTATATTTTCCATTTGTTCCTCCTTTCGCAAACAAAAATATACCTATTAGTAATGTTACTATTAGGTATATTTATTGTCAAGAATATTTTAATTTTGTTTAAAAAGAGATAAGTAACAGGTTTGTACCTGTAAACTTATCTCTTAACTCTTGTAGCTATTTAATTATGAATTCTAAATAAAATCAGTACTTACTATAACCTATGAAATTAATCTAAAAGTGAATAAATTAGAATACTATCAACTTTTTTATCTTTTATATGAAATGTCATTATATCAACATAATTAACCGGTTCATATCGAAAATCATCTTCTTCATTGCTTATTTCGCCTCCCAATAAGTTCCCTTCTGGGTATGCTTCTTTTAGCTTTTCATAGCTATCTCCAACTTTAATATTTCTTACTGTAGGGTATTTTGAATCAGTAATTTCAATATTAAAGATAATTGGCTTTTTATCCTCAGGTGTTTCAATGGTTTTTATAACAAGACCTGGATATAGGTATTGTTTTTCTGTCATCCCATTTAATTGATCCATGTTTAACCCATCATCATAAGAATAGGTGTGGGATTTGATTTCATCTGCTTTTCCCAGTATATTCTCTAGAAATTTCTCATCTACAATATCTGAAATGGCAATTGCACTTCCATTATACATAAATGCTAATTGTTTTAAAACAACATTTCCGTTCTTTTCTATGGTTCCTTCCTTAATTACTTCTTCCGGTTCTTCTGATAAATTTTCATCAGAATTATCTGTGGATGTATCAGTCGGAGTTTCATTTGTGGTATCATCTGGTGTGTCAACCTGGTCTTCATTTGTTACGTTGTCTGGTGTCTTTGTTGGTGCATTGGTTATTGTATCTCCAGGTGTTTTCACATCGTTTTTTCCACATCCCCCTAAAGCCATTCCACTAAATGCCAAAATCATGGTCATTATAACTATCTTTCTTAATACTTTCATTGCTATTCCTCCTATAAATAAATTAAATTTGTTTGTTTATGTTACATTGTCATTATAAAATATAATTTTATCAGAGTAATAACAAACTAGTATCATTCTTGTAACATTATGCTAAAGGAAGCTGAATGGAAACTTTAGTTCCTACTCCAATCTCACTTTCTATAATTAACTGACCATTTAATTTTTCTACAATCTCTCTACATAAGGAAAGTCCTAGACCGGAACCTTTTGTAGCACCTGAATTGCTGGCTCGGTAAAATCTTTCCTGTACCAAAGAAAGGTCATTTTTATGAATTCCAATTCCTTGATCACTTATTTTTATAACTGCTGAATTATTCGTCTTGGAAGTTTCAATTATAATATGTCCACCTGGGTTTGAGTATTTTATTGCATTTTCTAAAATATTTGATATTGCATGTAGAATTAATATTTCATTTACATTAGCCAAAACACCATTGTTTAGATGTGATTCCATCGATATATCTCTCTTCTCTGCTTTTGGCTTCATATCTTGTATAACACGATTCGTTAATTCTGATAAATCTTCTTGTTTGATATTAAGCTCCGGTGTCGCTTTATCTAATTTTGAAAGAATAAGTAACTCATTAATAAGCATGGTAAGGCGATCTGATTCATTTAATAGATGATAATATATCTTTTTTAATTCTGTATCATTATCTTCTCCATCGTATAAATATTGTGAAAAACCACGAATTGCAGCAAGTGGTGTTTTTAACTCGTGAGATACATTGGAAACAAACTGCTTTTGGTATTGGATATAATTATTTAGTTTAATACCCATCTGATTTAGACCATCAGCAAGCATTCCAAGTTCATCTTTCCTTTTTAAAGAGACTTGTTCAAATTGTTGCTTCGAGAACTTCTTGGTCGCCCCAAGCAGATATTTAATCGGTTTTGTTGTTTTATGTGCAATAAATAAACTGGAAAGAGTTATAAGAATTATGAACCCACCTGCACCAATTATTAATATATATCGAATCTTATCCATGATGTCATAAAAATAAGATATATTTTCTACTATTTCGAAAACATAAGCATTTTCATAAAAATTATTTTGAATCGGTATTGCAAAATAAATCAAACTTTTATTTGTGACTGTATATGAATAGTTTCCTTTCAAGGCATTGGAAATATTCCCTTTAAATATTTTTGGTGTACCATTATATACGATAATTCCATTTTCAGCAAATCCTAGTAGATTCTGATTATTATCATAGATTCTAACTTCCATTCCTGAAGCTTTTAAGACTCCTAGAACGTCTTTTGCTACATCAGATGGTTTTACATTTGTAGATGATTTTTGATACTTAGTAAGTACTTCTCTAAAAGACAACTCGCATATATCTGCCTTTTCCATCATTTGCTTTTCTATCGTCACAAAGCTATAATAATCAATCGCTTTATTGATGAAAATAAAAATTATGGAAAAGGATAATATAGAGAAAAATAGATAACTTAAAAGTAATTTGGCTGCATATTTCAGTTAGAGTCACCTCCAAATTGGTAACCAAATCCGTAAATGGTTTTTACAAACTTTGGGTTATCAGAATCTTCTTCCAGTTTCTTTCTAAGCCGCATAATTGTCATATCAACACTCCGACTATCTCCTAGATAATCGTACCCCCATACGATTTCAAGAAGTTCATCTCTGGTAAAAATCTTTTGGGGCCTTTTTGAAAGTGTTTCAAGAATATTAAATTCTTTCGCAGTCAAAGATATTTGATTTCCACCCTTTAACACCCTTTTTGTTTCCAAATTAATTTCTAGTTCATCACATTTAATCAAGTTTGTATCGTCATTTTGAGCTTGGTCACCGGTATCATATCTTCTTAATACTACCTTAATTCTGGCAATTAGTTCTCTATTATCAAATGGTTTTGTTAAATAGTCTTCTGCTCCAAGCTCAAGCCCCAGCACTTTATCAATAATTTCATTCTTAGCTGATAACATGATAACAGGAATCGCAGAATTTTTTACGATTTCCCTACAAAGATCGTAACCGGAATAATCAGGTAACATTAAATCTAACAATACCAAATCTGGTTTAAAAGAGTTAAATTCCTTAAGTCCATTTGTACCATTATCAGCTGTTTGCACTAGATAGTTTTCTCTCTTTAACACAAGTTCAAGTAGATCTCTTATTGCAATTTCATCATCAATCACAAGAATTTTTTTCAATATTTTCGTTCTCCTTTCTAAGTATTATTTTTTAGGTAATTGCGAAACTATATTGTTTTTGAAAATGATTATACAATATACACGATTTTCTAGCTTTAGCTGCCTTTTGGGACAAGATTCAGCTATAAAAATATTTATATTGTATAATCAATAAGTACATCTTGATATTTCGCAATTACTTAAAGTATTGTTTTTACGAAAAGATTATTATAATTTCTTATTTTCATTTTCACAGGAATATAAATAAGTTAAAATATTTCTATTTCTACTATTATTAAATTCTTTTACTCTTTTCATGCCTATTTTTTCTGCTACTTTTCTTGATGCATCATGATCATACGGCATGTTGGCGCATAAGCTTTTTAATCCCAACTTAGTAAAAGCATATTCTTTACAAGCATTTGCTGCTTCAAAGGCAAACCCTTTTTGCCAATACGGATAATGAATGATATACCCTAAATCATTTTTATCTTGACCATCAATATCTTTTACTATGATTCCACAATCTCCGATGAGTATATTATTATCTTTTAAAATAACCGCCCATCTTCCAAAACCTAATTTATTATATCTTTCAATGTTGTCAAGAATCCAATTTTCGGTTTGTTGTAAAGTAAAAGGTGTTGGCCAAAAATTCATTGTCATACTATTTGACTGAATTGTACTTAAATCGTTTATATCACTCATGGAATATTCTCGAATTATTAATCTTTCTGTTTCAAATATGTTCATTATTAAGTACCTCCTAATATATTAAACTTCTAGATAACATAAATTTATTATCTTCTATATTTTAATCATTGCGTATATAATCCGAATACTACAATTATTTTATTATTATATATCAGGGAAAGTATTATTCCAATATTTTCTTTTAAGAAGGCTGGCACCTGTGTACTTGTATAGTTTATTTGTATACTGCTAATAAGGTGAATATTATGGGAAAGTTTTATTTATCGGATGGAGTATGGAAACTAACAAAGGTTTTTGTTATTAATGCTGAAGATATATAGAGTGAATTAATCATTTTCTTCGTGAGTGTTAATTGTGGAGTTCCTTCTTTCAACTTTTCCTTTGCTTTTTCGCATTTTTTAATAGTTGAAAGGATTGGTGGTAGTGCTTTTTCTAAATCTTCTTTTGTATAATTATCTATATTTAATTCTCCTTTTAATTCACTTGTTATTAACGATAATGATATATAAAGTGCCTTAAGCCTGTTACGCGTAAGTGATGCTTGTGGGGAACCTTCTTTCAACTTTATCTGTACATTTTCGGATCTACGAATCATTGAACTTATTGTTGGTATTGCATTTTCCAAATATACTTTTGTGTAATTATCCATAAAATTCTCCTTATGATAATGATTTTATTTAACTATTCATGTTGAATTTTAAATACTGAACTTTTGATATTGAACTTTTATTACTTAACTTTTAATACTGAACTTTTAATACTGAACTTTTGATATTGAATTTTTATTACGAACTTTTGATATTGAATTTTTATTACGAACTATTAATATTGAATTTTTTAGCAATAAATAAACTTGATTTTACAGAAGACCTAATTAATGGTGTTATGATTGCTAAAACCTTGTATGTAAAGTATAATGTTTATGACATTTTATGTTATGATAACAGATGTAACCTTATAATTTTATAGCAGGGGGTAAACCATGCGTCCAACCGATATAGCAAAACAACTCAATATTAGTACAACAACTTTAAGAGGCTACGAAGACAGAGGCTTATTACCGCCAGTATCTCGTTCTGCTACAGGGTACCGGATTTATACAGAAAAACATCTGGCTTATTTTAGATGCATTAGAGAAATGCTAGTAGCTTTTGATTTAAGTCTTATTACTAAAGTTTTAGCACTAGTTAAAGAAGGGCATATTGACGCAGCACTTTGGATTGCTAACAAAACACAAGCCGATTTATGGAATGAAAAGCAAACGTTTAAGAAAACAGTTGAAATACTACTTCATAATACTATAGATATGTCTATCACTAAAAAAATGAGTATAAGGGAAGTAAGTAAAGAAACCGGTATTCCTATTACAACGATTCGGTATTGGGAAAAAGCAGGTCTATTATTTCCCGAAAGAAATAAAGAGAATAGGTACCGTGTTTATACAAATGAACATTTAAGGCAAATACTTACACTTAATGCGATAAAATTGTCAGTACAAACTCATCGGTTAAAGCATTTCTTCCGCACCATGCAAGAGACTTATGAAGCGTTTGATTATTCAAATCAGAAAGATATTGAAATATTCTTAAATAATATAGAAGGCCAATTAAACCAAATGAATCGTTCCCAAATTAGAAGTATTTCAGCGTTATATACTCTTTGTCAACAAGTAGAAACTGATTCTTATAAAATAAAGAAATAAAAGGCAATGAAATAGTAAATTAAAATAATTGCTATTAGTTTATACATTACCAACTATGATAATGTAATTTTAGTCTAAAGATTAACTACTAAAGCAGGGCGAACACCGCCTCGTTTATTGTTGTTGTCGACACGGTAGCCGTGGACTAGGAGTAAGCCGTCATACTTTACAAACGAGGCATGATTACTAATTCCAGGAGTCCTAAGCCACCACCATGCTTCACTTCTCTTACTAATACTATTAGCAATTCTAGACTTATTATAATTGTCATCTATATAAGATATGCTATTATTAGGTCTGACTTTTAGTTGCCCGCTGTCACCAAAATAGGTTACAACTTCTGATAAACTAAGAAGAAATATTTTATCTTTTGTAATTTCACCACCTTCTGTACGATACCACTGGTTATTTTCATTCTGTATCGTGGTGAGTGCAATTTGCTCCTGTTCCTGTGGTGTAAATTCCTGTGTTAAAAATTCGTTATTTAACCACTTACGAAGTGAACAAGTTTTCCACGTTACACCAGTACATGTGTTATTGAATGGCATTTTTACATGCGTTACCTTGTCTGCTAATAATAATGCCTTACCCCCCTGAATCTCAAGCACACGCCAATCATACTTTCCGAATTTTATAATATTGTGTGAAATATCATCCTTCTGAGTATTATTTCTAGTATCCACTTTAACATTCAATTGAGTATCTTTTCTAGCATCCACTTTAACATTCAATTGAGTTTCTTTTCTAATATCCACTTTATAATCCTTTCATGTGTTATCACTTGTTTTTATTTCTTATATATTTATCATACAACACTAGCGCAACGAGTAAACTTTACACTTATAATCTCTTGTAAACTAAGCATTTATCTTAATACAACCTTACATCTATACTGTAAAGTTTATGTAACACTACTAAATCAATATAATAATATATTGATTCTGATATTTAACAGATTCTATCCAAGATTCCAATACAAATTACTAACGTTATTAATA